>DATKDW010000061.1 GCA_035512495.1 Acidimicrobiales bacterium | reverse complement strand
ACCAGCACGTACGCAAGGGCATGCAGACGGATGCGGCCGAGCGGGTGGCGTCAGCGATCTTCGGAAACTAACGCGGGTTGTCGTAGCCCCACGCCCTACGAGACGGGGAACGAACCCATGTCCGTGCCGGGCGGCATTGGCCTGGTCGAGAACGCGACTTGCCACTGCTCGTGGGTGGCACCATCGATCGAGAACTGCCACACATAGCGACCCCCCGGGGGCAACGGTAGCGGTCCGATGTTCACTGCCAACGGGACATCAATTGGCGTGCCGGGTCGTACACCAGGCGGTCGGCCGACCTCGAAGTCACCTTCGACCTTGACGACCTCTTCGACACCTTCCGTGGTCGGCAACTTGACGGGTGGACCATCGCCAGTCAAGAGCTGTAACTCGAAACGGTGGAGGATGTTGGCGGCATCCCATGGGACTTCGATCTTGATGGCGACCGCGGAGGGGGTTGGGAACGGTCCCGTGACGGACCAGCCGCCGCCGAGTATGTAGAGCTTTCCATCCGCGACCTGTGCTGCGTCGGCCAGGAGAAGAAGCGCCCTCACCGAACGAGAAGGCGGTTGGGACTGTGAAAGTCCACCGCTTCTACGTCAACTGGCTGCTTGAAGCCGTACACCACCACGGTCTGGCTTCGCCACCGCTGACCCGAGTTGAGCATGCAAGCGGTGCCGATGCCGGCGAGACGCGAGATCGCCCCAGCAAGCGGCGGCACGTCGTCAAAGTCCCATGTGATCGACAGGTCTTCTTCCTCGTGGGCCCACCGGATGGCATCTTCCGCCTCCCGCTGGAGAGCACCCAAAGAGGAAGCCGCCGCATAGAAGCCCGGGTCCTGGGGTGAGTCGGCCCACCACGACGGCTCTTGCGCGTCGTCTACCCACTCGAATCGCGCCACGAGCGTGATGTCCACGGCCATCAAAGTACCTCCAGGACTTCTTCATCGGTCAATCCAACGCTCTGCATGAGAACCTTCTTCACCATCGTTGGACCGATCATGTCGTTGTCGCCGAAGGCGAAGGTCAGCGGCGGATAGCCGTTGGATGAAGCCAGTTGGCGGTGAGAGCCTCTCTGCCGGACCACCTCATACCCGAGCTTGTCGCACGTGAGCACCTTGAGCAGCGCCCGCCCACGAAGAGACGGGAACTGCGGCGGCACGACGCTGAGGGTAGCCCGAGGAGCCCGGGAGAGCGCCGTCCCACTGAGAGAGCCACCCATCCCTGGCCTGATGGGTCAGTTGTGACCACTTCGTGACCACGGCGACGCTCTCGTGGTATTCCACACAGGAGCCCAGGCCGCGACCCAGGCGCTCACGGCGAAGATGTGGCTCGGGGGGGAGGACTCGAACCCCCAACGACTGGACCAGAACCAGCTGTGTTACCGATTACACCACCCCCGAACGGGTGCGGGCAGTGAGGCTAGTCGCGTTCCTCGGCCCCGCGAACTCGCCCCACACGGCCGTCGAGGTCGACGAGCCGGCGGTGACCGATGATCCTGCCCACGCCCACCGCGACGGTCTCGCGGAGGTAGTGGCGGGCCTGGTCGACGAACCCCTCTGGTGTCTTGGTGGCCGGCGACGACCGGCCCGTCAGCCCCACCTCGCTGGCGATGTGGGTGGTGCGCAGGGCGTGGTAGGGGCTGGAGACGATCAGCACGTCGTCGATCCCCTCGGATTTCAGGAATCGGGCAACGGCCGCCAGGCTCTGCCACGAGTTGGCCCCGTCGACCTCCAGGCGCAGCGCGGCCTGGGGCACACCCTGGATCATCAGGTAGTTGGCGGCGGCCTGCGCCTCGGAGAAGCGGTCGCCTGGCCGGCGGCCGCCGGTGACGACCACGATCGGCGCCAGGCCCTGCGAGAACAGGTCGGCGGTGTGGTCGAGGCGGGCCTGCAGCACATCCGACGGGCGGCCGTCGTACTGGGCGGCGCCGAGCACCACGATGGCCCCCGCGGGCCCCGCATGGTCCTCTCGTGAGGCCTGCACCACCTGCACCAGCGTGACCACGAAGTACACGACCACGATCAGGACCAGGATGCCGACGGCGTGCAGCACCGCCCGGCGCCGTCGGAGCCGTCGGGCACGAACCATCGCCGGCGCGGGTGTCGCACGGGTCGACATCAGAGGCGCGCTCGGGCTCGGCGCAACCGCTCGAGGGTCCGGGCCCGGCCGAGCACCACGAGCGACTCGAACAGCGGCGGCCCCACAGACCGGCCGGTGACGGCCACCCGCACCGGCGCCTGCGCCTTGCCGAGCTTGAGGCCGTGGGCCTCGCCCACGGCGAGGAGCGCCTCCTTGAGCGGCTCGCGCTCGCCGTTCTCGTGCACCCACCCATCTTCGTCGACGGCCTCGTACGCGTCGATGATCCCGTCGAGGATCTCGGCGGCGGCGGCGCCCTTGACCATGGCCTTCTCCCACGCGGCCTCGTCGACGGTGGGCTCGTCGAGGTACACGAAGTCGACCATGTCGGCCACGTCGAGCAGCGTGTGGGTGCGCTCCTGCACCACCGGGGCGAGGGCCTCGAAGGGTGCGGGGTCGGCCTCGACGGCGGCGCCCCACGGCTGGTCGAGGAGGAAGGGGCGGGCGGCGGTGACGAACGCCTCGGTCGTCAGCGCCTCAATGTGACGAGCGTTGACGTGGGTCAGCTTCTGGAGGTCGAACACCGCACCGGCCTTGTTCACGTCCTCGAGGCGGAAAAGACCCACGATCTCCTCGACGGGTCGGACCTCCACGCCGTCGGGCGGCCCCCAGCCCAACAGGGCGAGGTAGTTGGCCATGGCCGACGGGAGGAAGCCCCGCGCCCGGTAGTCGGCCACCGCAACGTCGTCGCGACGCTTGGAGAGCTTCTGGCGCTTCTCGTTGAGCACCAGGGGCAGGTGGGCGAAGACCGGTCGCTCGGTGACGCCGAGCGCCTCGCGCAGCAAGAGGACCTTGGGGGTCACGTTCACCAGGTCCTCACCCCTGATGACGTGGGTGATGCCCATGTCGACGTCGTCGACGGCGTTGGCGACGAGGAACATCGGGCTGCCGTCGGAGCGCTGGACGACGAAGTCCTCGAGGTTGGTGTTCTCGAACGCGACCACGCCCCGGATGACGTCGTCGAACGCCGTCGTCCCGTCGTCGGGGGTGCGGAACCGGACAACCACGCCGGAGCCCGGGGCGATGTCGCGGTCGCGGCAGTGGCCGTCGTAGCCGGGCGGCCCGCCCCGCGCCTCGGCCCGGGCCTTGACCTCGTCCTGGCTGCAGCCACAGCGGTAGGCGTTCCCCGAGGCGAGCAGGCGCGCCACCGCATCTCGGTGCAGATCGACCCGGTCCGACTGGTGGACGGGCTCGCCGTCCCAGTCGATGCCGAGCCAGCGCAGCGAGTCGAGGATGGTGTCGATGAGCTCGGGACGGTTGCGCTCCAGGTCGGTGTCCTCCACCCGAAGCAGCATCTCGCCCCCGGTGTGACGGGCGAAGAGCCAGTTGAAAAGGGCGCTGCGGGCGCTGCCGAGGTGCAGGAAGCCGGTGGGCGCCGGGGAGAACCGGACGCGCGGGAGGGGGGTGCTCACCAGCCCAGGCTATCGGCGCGCACTGCCGCCCTCAGGCGGCTGAGCTCCCGTCACCCCGGCGGCCGTCCCACGCCTGGGCCATGGCCAGCCGCTCGGCGATCGGTGGGTGGGAGGCGGTCAGCCGCTTCCAGCGGCCGGGGTCGACGTCTGCCTTGTTGGTCTCGGCCAGCTGACGGAACAACCCGACGAAGGCTTCCGGGTCGCCGAGGACCTCCAGGGCGTGGATGTCGGCCTGGCGCTCGTCCACCCTGCTGAGCCACGACGACACGAGGCCGACGAGGACGAAGCCGAGCGGGAACACCGCGAGGAACAGCGGCAGCGACGCGGGGTCACCGGCCGAGCCCACCCCGGCGAGGTCGAGCAGGGGCTCCCAGCGCAGCGCTGCCCAGGTGAGGACGAACATCACGAGCTGGGCACCGACGAGCACCGGGATCTTGCGGCGCAGGTGGGCGTGGCGCCAGTGGCCGAGCTCGTGGGCCACCACCTGCTCGACCTGCTCCGGCGCCCATTCGAGGATCGTGTCGAAGAGGACCACCCGACGGGTGCGTCCCAGGCCCGCAACGTAGGCGTTGCCTGCCCGGGAGCGCCTGGACGCGTCGGCCACGAGCACACCTTCGATGTCCAGGCCGGCTCGCTCCGCCACCTCCAGCACCCGGGCCTCAAGGCGCTCGTCGTCGAGCGGGGTGAAGCTGTTGAACAGCGGGGCGATGACCACCGGGTAGAGCACGCCGAACAGCACGGTGAAGCCCGAGAAGATCAGCCAGCCGTAGAGCCACCAGAGGTCGGTGGCGCGGATGACGGCGTAGAGCGGCACCACGAGCAGCACCGTGATCACGAGTCCGACCGCCAGGCCCTTGAGCTGGTCGGCGAGGAAGCCGGACGCCGTCTGGTTGCTCTGGCCCCAGCGCTTGTCGTAGAGGAGCTCGCGGTGGGCGTCGAACCACGGCGAGTAGACCAGCGTGCTCGCCTCGAGGGCCGCGGCCACCACCACCAGCTGGAGCACCCAGCCCGAGACGCCGAGGGCGTCGATGAGGCGGGGGGCGGCCTGGCCCACGATGAAGGCGATGGTCACGGCTGCGCCGACGACGAAACGCACCCGGCGGAGCCGGTCGAGCGGCCGGTTGTAGGCGCGCCCGCGCGCCACCTCGTCGGCGTCGAACCACTCGGCCGGGTCGGCCGGCACCCGGGTCCAGTGGCTCACCCGGGCGGGCGCGCCCTCCTCGCTGCGCTCCGCGGGTGCCGTGGCCGTGGTCATCGCCGCAGGTTAGGACCCCACGTCGTGGCTGCTGCACGTCCTTGCCTACCCGAGTCACGGGGTGGGGCCCTCAGTGCTCGACCACCTCGACGAACGCGGGTGGGTAGACGACACGGCCCCGGATGGCGGAGTCGTAGGCCCGCAGGCGCATGACCTGGGCGGCCTCGGGCGGCGCCCACGAGGGCAGGTCGATCTCGATGCCGAGCGGCACCGAGTGCTCGAAGCCCAACCGTCCGTAGAAGGCAGGGCTCCCCTCCAGCACCACCAACGGCTCACCGGCGGCGTCAGCGCGCGCCATCACCTCGCGCACCAGGGCCGAACCGATCCCCCGCCCCTGGTGGGGCGGTGCCACCGCGAGAGGCGCGAGGCTCGGGATCAAGCGGCGCGCGCCGCGGCCCTCGAGGGTCACGTAGCTGATCATGGTGTGGCCCACGACCTCACCGTCGAGCTCGGCCACCAGCGCCAGCTCCGGCACGGCGTTGGGCGACGCCCGGATGGCCTCGACCAAGGCGGCCTCGGCCGGCGAGCCGAAGGCGGCCGCCACCACCTCGGCGATCACCTCATGGTCGTCATGGCGCTCAGGCCTGATGGTCAGCCCTCGGGGTGCGGTGGTCATGGTTGGAGCATCGCCGATGACCGATCGATCGGGAAGCGAGTTCCGAGCCGGGTCGAGGTGTCGACCATCGCTATCCCTCCGGGGTTCCTTCGGTGCGGTCCCGGTATCGCTCCCACACGGCCTGGCGAGTGCGGCCTAGACGCGCTCCGATCCAGCCCCAGGAGCGGCGGGCGTGTCGAGCCTCGAACACGCGAGTCATCTCTTGGTCGTTGACCCACATGTGGATGAGGCCGATCCCAAAGAGGGCGACATCGACGTCATCGCTCTCGATCATGTCGATGAGCTGATGGGCGTCCGCGCCGGTCGGGTGGTCACCGAAGTACGTGGAGCAGCGCAAGTAGAAGCTGCGGACCTCGGGCCGCTCGGCCATCGCCGTAAGGATCCCTTACGTACCGCGATCTGTCAAGATCCCTGACGTCGTCGATGGTCGCGCTGGGCTACACGGGCGAAGAGCCGAGCGGGATCGAACGCACGGAAGCGGAGAGCGAACTGCGGGCTCTCCTGACATCCGGACAGGGTCACGGTTGAGCGCCTCGTACACGCGGAGCGCTCCCGATGATGCCTCGCGGCGAGGTTGAACCGGTTCTCGCGGGGCCATCCTCCGCAGGTGGAGGTGCACCGGCTCGGGGTGTCGAACTACGTGCGGTGGAAACGACCGCCGACGTGGTCCAGAGCACGCCGCACGAGCCGGGTGCACCTGGTGGGGCTCTTGAGGTGACCGGGGTGTCGGTCCGTCTCGGCGACCTCCAGGTGCTCGACGACGTGAGCTTCGTGGTGCCGGCGGGCCGGGTGGTCGGCCTCCTCGGCCCGAACGGAGCCGGCAAGACCACGGTCATGCGGGTGCTCTTCGGCATCGTCCCCGCCGACACCGGCGAGGTGCGTTGGGGAGAGGAGCCCGCCGACCAGCGGATGCGGGCCCGCTGGGGCTACATGCCCCAGGAGCGGGGCCTCTACATGAAGATGCGGGTCCGGGACCTCCTCGTGTACTTCGGTCGGATCCGGGGTCTCGGACGCGGTGCGGCCGGGGAGCGGGCCGACGAGCTCATCCGCTGGGTCGGTCTCGAGGAGCGGGCCGGCGACAAGGTGGAGCGACTCTCCGGAGGCATGCAGCAACGGGTTCAGCTCGCGGCGACCCTTGTGCACGATCCTCCGGTGCTGGTGTTGGACGAACCCTTCACCGGACTCGACCCGGTGGCGGTCGAGCAGATGTCGGAGGTCATCGCGGGACAGGCGGCCTCTGGTCGGACGGTGGTCTTCTCCAGCCACCAGCTCGACCTGGTCGAGGACCTCTGTGAGTCGATCGTGCTCATGGACGGCGGCCGGGTGGTGCTCGAGGGCGACCTCGGTGCGCTGAAGGCGGCCTCCGGGCGCCGCGTCCTGCGGATCGGGATCGACCGGGCTCCCGCGGCCTGGGCCGAGCGGCTGGACGGCGTCTCCGTGGCACACACCGATGCCAACGAGACCTTGCTCGAGCTCGAGCCCGGGACGGACCCCCTGGCCATCCTCGACCGGGTCCGCGGGCTGGGCGAGGTTCGTGACTTCGGGCTGGAGCTGCCGCGTCTCGGCCAGCTGTTCCGGGAGGCGGTGCAGCGATGAACGTCGTCGGTCTGGTCGCGGAGCGGGAACTACGCGATGCCTTCCGCTCGCGGGCCTACTGGGTCATCATGGCCATCCTGTTCATCGGGAGCCTCGCCGTCGTGGTCGTCCCCCGGCTGGTGACGCAAGACGAGACCCACGACGTCGGCGTGGCCGGCGACGCTCCCTCCACCGTGGTCGAGAGGCTCGAGGGCCTCGCCGAGGCATTCGACGTCGGCCTCGAGGTGGAACAGCTCCACGGGCGCGGCGACGCCATCGAGGCGGTGCGCACCGAGCGGCTCGAGGCCGCCCTCGTCTTCGGCCCTGACGGTCCGGTACTCGTACGGCGGGTGGGGACGTCGGAGACGCTGGTTGCCATCGCCGGTCAGGCCGCCGCCGCCGCCATGTCCCAGCAACGCCTCGTGGACGCCGGACTCGATGCGGCCGTCGCCCGGGAAGCCCTCGATGCCCCACCACCCGCCGAGCTGACGGTTGACGGCGACCGACCGGCGCGCACCAACATCGCCTACGGCGTCAGCTTCATGCTGTACGTGATGCTGCTGTTCGGGGGGATGGGCGTGGCCACCGGCGTGGCTGTCGAGAAGTCCACTCGCATCGCCGAGGTGCTGGTGACCACGGTGCGGCCGACTCACCTGCTGGCGGGAAAGGTGCTCGGCATCGGCCTGTCGACCTTCTTGCTGCTGCTGATCGGCTTGATTCCGTTCCTGGCTGCGATGGGTGCCGGCGAGCTCAGCGTGCCCGCCGGCGCGGTCGGCGATGTGGTCGCCGGCTTCGGTTGGTTCGTCCTCGGCTTTGCCATGTACGCCATCGGCTTCGGCGTCCTCGGGGCCCTTGTCGACCGCCAGGAGGATCTGGGCAGTGCGGTCGCGCCGTTCTCGATCCTGCTGGTGCTCTCGCTCGGCGTGGCGATGCACGGCCGGAATGCGCCTGACAGCCTGCCGGTCGTCGTCGGGTCGCTGTTCCCCCTGAGCGCGCCGATCGTCATGCCGGTCCGGCTCGCCGGCGGCGGGGCGAGCGCGGTGGAGGTGGTGCTGGCGATCGTCCTGTGCCTCCTCACCATCGCGCTCCTCGTGAGAGTGGGTGGCGCCGCGTACCACCGCGCGCTCCTGCGGGGCGGCAGGCGCCTCCGACTCGCGGAGGTCTTGCGGGCCTGAGCCCTTCGAGTGCCCCGCGGGGCACTCGAGAACGGCGATGCTGCGGCGCCACACGACGCCCCCTGCCTGATCGCCCACGATCACCCTGCGGGTAAGACGTTTCGCCGCAGGATCTGCCGGGCGTCCCCACGGGCCGCAGACCGGTCTCAGGCCTCGGCGTGGTCGTGCTCGTCGTGGAAGATCTCCTCGATCGGTTGACCGAACAGCCGACTGATCTTGAACGCGAGCGGGAGGCTTGGGTCGTAGCGGCCCTTCTCCAGCGAGGAGATCGTCTGGCGGGAGACACCGAGCAGGTCGGCCAGGTCGGTCTGCGACCACTCGTGCTCCGCTCGGAGCACGCGGAGCCGGTTCTTCACTGCGCTTCCTCGCTGGATTCTCCTCCGCGGTCTCCAAGGGCGAGAAACAAGAGCATCGCGAAGGCGCCGAGCTGAACCGCTCGTGGAGCGCTCGCAGTGTGTTCGCCGGCGAGCTGCATGACCAGCTCGACGACGAGAACGCCTGTCTGTACGACGAATGCGACAGCGAAGGCCACAAGTGTGCGGTGACGCTCCCGATCGTCCTCGCGGTTGGTGAACCATCTGGCGCCGACGAGGACGCCATTGCACGCCAGGAAGACGAGTGCCTCGGCTGCTGGCTCGACATCAGGAAAGGCGATGAAGAAGGCAACGAGCACGACGACGGCGACGCTTGCTACGACCGCGTGGAGACGTGACCGGCGGGCGCGCCGGTCACGTCCGAGCGCCAGCGCTTCCTGTAGGTCGGCGGGGGGTGGGGACGAATCGGACATGGATGAATAATGAAGCGACCTTTGCTAAATGTCAAGTGTCCTTATCATCATGACCATGACGCTTTTCAGTGCGCCGTGGAGCACGTGCGAACGAACCTTCGAGTGCCCCGCGGGGCACTCCCGCCCTCACGGGACGATGGTGACCTTGATGGCTTCGCTCGTCTTGTCGCTCGCCGTCTCGAAGGCGGCGGCAACCTCGGCCAAGGGGAGCTGGTGGGTCGTAAGGGCACGGAGCTCCTCGTGCCACCGCCCCACGAGGCCGGCGGCAGCGACGAACTCGGAACCCCGCCGGGCGCTGCCGTAGCAGAACGACCCCACCAGGCTGACCTCCTTCATCATCATCTTCTGGAGGTCGAGCGACTTGGGTTCGCTGAAGGCACCGACCATGACGACGGTGCCGCCGCGGCGCGCTGCAGTGATGGCCACGGGGATGGTGTCGGCACGGCCGCCCACCGTCTCCACCACGAGGTCGGGTCGGTGCTCCTTGCCCCACGCCGCCGCGTCGTCTTCACCCAGGACCGTCACCCCAAGGGCCTCGGCCGCCGCCCGCTGGTGCGGGTACCGGGTGGTGACGGCCACCTCGGCGGCTCGGTCGCGCGCCACCAGTGCCGTGCACAGGCCGATCGTGCCGCCACCGAGCACCAGGACACGGCTGTCGGCCGAGGGGTCGCCCAGCGACACACCTCGCAGGGCCACGGCCAGCGGCTCGGTCAGCGATGCGACCACGGGGTCGACCACGCCACCGACCGGCGCCAGGTTGACGGCGGGCGCGTCGACGACGTCGGCCAGGGCGCCGTCACGGCCGAGGCCGAGGCCGGGGCCGCCACGGGCGCAGAGGTTGGTCTGGCCGGTCCGGCAGAAGTCGCACGCACCGCAGGCCACGTTGGGAGACACCGCGTAGAGGACGTCGGCCAGCCCCGCCGGGCCGTCGACCACGGTGGCGACGAACTCGTGTCCGGGAGCCGTGCCGATCGGGCGGGGGATGTCACCGTGCCAGAAGTGCAGATCGGTTCCGCAGATCCCACACGCCTCGACCTGGAGCCGAACCCAGCCGTCGGCGAGCGGACCCGGCTCGACGTCCAGCACCTCGAGGCCCTCGTCGGTCCACGTCGCTCGTCGCATCGCCCGCACCGTAGCGCCGCGGCCCGAGGGCTCAGCGGCCGAGCAGCGCCTGCCAGTCGGTGGTAGCCCGCCGCTGCACCTCGGCGTGGGGCAGGCGCAGCGTCTCATTGGGCACGGCGTCGGCGATGGCCCGCTGGCCGCTGTAGTCGTGGCCGACGGCCTCGAACATCGGGCGGCGGAGCGCCACCAGCTCGTCGGACGCCGAACCGAGGAAGCCCCACAGGGTGAAGGCCACGGTGAGGTCGTGGATCAGCGGCGCCCGCCCGAACAGGGCCGCCCGCTTGAGCGCCACCCCCAGGCAGCCGGCGATGACGTCGTGCTCGTGCTCGCCGTCGGCCAGGACCAGCCGCCCCTCAAACCGGCGGGCGAGGTGCAGTGCGAAGCCCTGGTCGGGTCCCTGGGTGCCGAGCAGGCGGCCGGCGGGCTGGGCCGGCCCCAGGTCGGCGGGGCGGTCGGCCGTCCACGTCCCGGCGGGCGGCAGCCGCAGGCCCTCCCGGGGCTGCTGGGCGAGGGTGCTGAGGATGAACGACGGCGCGGCCACGGCCCCTGTTCTACCCCTCGTCGCCGGAACCGGGCGAATGCAGCAGGCCGTAGACGACCGAGTCGCACAGGGCCTGCCAGGACGCCTCGATGATGTTCTCCGACACCCCGATCGTCGACCAGGCGCGGGCGCCGTCGGTGGAGTCGAGCAGGACCCTGGTGACGGCCCCCGTCCCCCGTTCGGTGTCGAGCACCCGAACCTTGTAGTCGGTGAGGTGCAGGGCGTCGAGGGCCGGGTACCGGGAGCCGATCGCGGCGCGGAGGGCACCATCGAGGGCGTTGACCGGGCCGTTGCCCTCGGCCGTGCGGATGATCCGCTCGCCGTCGGCGTGAACCTTCACCGTGGCCTCGGTGGTGAAGGCCCCGTCGGCCTGGTGCTCGACGGTGACGCGGAACGACTCCAGCTCGAAGAAGGGCTGGACCCAACCGCCGGCGTCGCGCATCAGGAGCTCGAGGGAGCCGTCGGCGGCCTCGAAGTGGAAGCCCCGGTGCTCGAGCTTCTTCAGTCGGTCGACGATCTCGCCCAGCGCCCGGCCGTCGAGGTCGAGTCCGAGCTCGGTCGCCTTGAGGGCGAGGGTGGACTTGCCCGCCAGCTCGGAGACCACGAAGCGGGTGCCGTTGCCCACCGCGTCGGGGTGCACGTGCTCGTAGGCGTCGGGGCGCTTGGCGATGGCGCTGGTGTGCAGGCCCGCCTTGTGGGCGAACGCCGAGGTCCCCACGTAGGGCTGCTGGGGGTTCATGGTGATGTTGACCAGCTCGGCGATGTGGTGCGAGACCGACGTGAGCCGCTCGAGGCGATCCTCGGGGATGGTGCGGACCCCCATCTTGAGGCTGAGGTTGGGGATCACCGTGGTGAGGTTGCAGTTGCCGGTGCGCTCGCCGTAGCCGTTGATCGTCCCCTGCACCTGGGTGGCGCCTGCCCGCACACCGGCGAGGGCGTTGGCCACGGCGCAGCCGGTGTCGTCGTGGGTGTGGACCGCCACCGCAACGTCGTCGCGGAAGTGCGAGACGACGTCGGCGACCGCCGCCGACACCAGGTCGGGCAGGGCACCGCCGTTGGTGTCGCACAGCACGAGGGTCGACGCCCCCCGCTCGGCGGCCGCCTCGAGGACCCGCAGGCTGAACTCGGGGTTGCGGCGGTAGCCGTCGAAGAAGTGCTCGGCGTCGAAGAGGACCTCGAGGCCCGCGCCGCGGAGGAACTCGACCGAGTCGGCGACCATGGCGACGCCCTCGTCGAGGGTGGTGCCGAGCGCCTCGGTGACGTGGTAGTCCCAGCACTTGCCGACGATGCAGGCGGTCGAGGTGCCGGCCTCCACCAGGTGGCGCAGGGTGGCGTCGTCGTCGGTGCGCCCCTTGACCCGACGGGTCGAGCCGAAGGCCACCATCGTCGAGGTCCGCAGGTCGAGGTCGGTCGGGACCCGGCGGAAGAACTCGTCGTCCTTGGGGTTGGCGCCGGGCCACCCACCTTCGATGTAGTGCACGCCGAGGTGGTCGAGCTGCTCGGCGATCCGGAGCTTGTCGTCGACGGTGAGCGAGATCCCCTCGAGCTGGCTGCCGTCGCGGAGGGTGGTGTCGAAGATCTCCACCGCCTCCGGCCAGGAGGGGTCTCGTACACCACCGTCAGACATGCTCGTTCCAGTCCTTGTAGCGGTCGACCTCGCCCCGCACGGCAGCGAAGAACGTCTCCTGGATCTTGCGCGTCACGGGCCCGGGCTCGCCGAGCTCACGGTCGTCGACCGAGCGGATGGGCACCACCTCGGCGGCGGTCCCGGAGAGGAAGGCCTCCTCGGCGGTGTAGAGGTCGCTGCGCAGGAGGTTGGCCTCGTGGTACTCGATGCCGTGGTCGCGGGCGATGGTGCGAACGCAGTCCTGGGTGATGCCCTCCAGCGCCCCGGCGCTGACCGGCGGCGTGTAGATGGCGCCGTCCTTCACGACGAAGATGTTCTCACCAGTGCACTCGCTGACGAAGCCCTGAGGCGACAGCAGGATGGCCTCGTCGTATCCGGCCTTGAGCGCCTCCACCTTGGCCATCGAGGAGTTGATGTACATGCCGGTGCCCTTGGCCGCGGGCGGCATGGCGTTGGGGCTGTGGCGCTGCCAGGAGCTGATCTTCATGCGCACGCCGTGCTGGATGCCGTCGTCGCCGAGGTAGGCGCCCCAGGGCCAGCAGGCGATGGACACGTTGACCGGGCACGGCAGGGGGTTGAGCCCCATCTCGCCGTAGCCGAGGTACACCAGCGGCCGGATGTAGCAGCTCTGCAGGCCGTTGACCCGCACCACCTCCTTGGTGGCATCCATGATGGTCTCGAAGTCGAAGGGAACCTCGAGCATGTAGATCTTGGCGGAGTTGTAGAGGCGCTTGATGTGGTCGGTGAGGCGGAAGATGGCGGGGCCGTCGCTGGTCTCGTAGGCCCGGATGCCCTCGAAGACGCCCAGGCCGTAGTGCAGGGAGTGCGTCAGGATGTGGATGGTGGCGTCGTCCCAGTCGACGAGCTCGCCGTCCATCCAGATCTTCTCGCTCTTGGTCAGCGCCATGGTGCTACACCCTCTCCGCGACCAGGTCGCCGATGTTGACGGGGATGGGATCGGTGCTCAGCACGTCGGTGACGGCCTCGCGGATGCGGGACGCGGCATCGGCCTCGCCCAGGAACTCCAGCATCATGGCCGCCGACAGGATGGTGGCGGTGGGGTTGACGCGGTCGCTGCCCAGGCTGTCGTGGGCAGAGCCGTGCACCGGTTCGAACATCGACGGCGCCTGACGATCGGGGTTGAGGTTGCCGGTGCCGGCCAGGCCCACCCCGCCGACGACCGCGCCGGCCAGGTCGGTCAGGATGTCGCCGAAGAGGTTGTCGGTGACGACCACGTCGTAGCGGCCCGGGTCCTCGACCAGGTAGATGCAAGCCGCGTCGACATGGTTGTAGGCGGTGGTGACGTCGGGGTAGCCGGCCGCGACGTCGGTGAACGTGCGCTGCCAGAGGTCGCCGGCGAAGGTGAGGACGTTGGTCTTGTGCACCAGCGTGAGGTGGCGGCGCGGGCGCGACCGGGCCAGCTCGAAGGCGTAGCGGACGCAGCGCTCCACGCCCATGCGGGTGTTCACCGAGCCCTGGGTGGCGATCTCGTGCGGGGTGCCCTTGCGGAGGAAGCCTCCCTCGCCGGCGTAGGTGCCCTCGGTGTTCTCGCGCACGACCACGAAGTCGAGGTCGCGCCCCTTGAAGGGGCGGAGGTTGATGTAGAGGTCGAGCTCGAACCGCAACCGCAGGATGATGCCCCGCTCGATGGTGCCCCCGGGCACGGTGGTGTCCCCGATGGGAGGGCCCAGGGGGCCCTTCAGCACGGCATCGCAGCCCCGGATCGCCGCCAGGTCGTCGTCGTCGAGGACGTGGCCGTCGCGCCCGTAGCGGGCGGCACCGAGGTCGAGGTCGAGCGTCTCGATGTCGACCCCTGTGGCACGCACGACCTTGAGGGCGTCGGCCACGATCTGGGGGCCGATCCCATCGCCACCGATCACGGCGACCCTGTGACTCATCTGGCTGCTCTTCTCTCTGGGACGGGGGGCCGGCAGGCCGGCACCGGGG
>DATKDW010000060.1 GCA_035512495.1 Acidimicrobiales bacterium | reverse complement strand
CCGGGGCGCCCCATCCGTTGTGTGTCCTGTGAGTCGGTGCGGGGTCAGGGGTGCACCGGAACTGCGACCTCGTCCGGCCGTCAGGCCGGACGGAACTGAGAGCTACTCGGCGGGCGGGCCGGCCGGGGTCTCGGGACGGTGGTCGCCGTCCTCGCGGTCGGCGTCGGTCTCGTCGTCGCCGTCGTCACCGGCCTGCGAGCCGGGGTTCTCGGCCTGCGAGCCGGCGTCACCGGCCTGCGAACCGGCCTCGGCGGGGCCAGCGGGGGTCACGTCCGGCTGGTTGGCCTGACCGGCCTCCTGCTCTTCGACGCCGTTCTCGCCTCGGGCGTCGGCGCCCTTCTCGCTTGCGATCCCGGAGACGGTCTCGCCACGCAGGCGACCGGACTCGTAATCGGCCTTGGCGGCCTCGCTCACCGTGGCGCCGTGGCCCTCGGGCGGGCCGTCGTCGGTCTCGTCCTCGCCGTCACGACGGTTGTCGGCGTCCTGGCCGGCTCCGTCGTCCTGGCGGTTCTCGTCGTCCTGGGCCTCGGCCTCGACGGACACCGGGGCGTCGTCGGGGGCGTTGGCCACGACGACGGCGCTGGCGCCGGTGACGGCAAGGGTGCCGGCGGCGGCGGCGACGAGGGCCTTGGTCGAGAGTGCGGCAAGTGCTTCGGCGATCATCAGGTGTTCCTCCGTGTGTGGGTCGTCTGGCTTCGGTAGCCCCGAGGCCTCGGTGAGGTCCGGTGGCGTTGCTCCCACCCCGTCACCGGAGCGGTCGCCTGTTCGGTCGAGACGTCCGTCTCGCTTACGTCAACGCCGGCCGTGCCCGAAGGGGTACGGGTCGGCGCCGAGATCAGGGTTGGTCGGGCGGTGCCGGGTCATCGGCGGGCGTCGGTGCAGGCTCAGAGGTCCTGGCGGCGCTCGACCCCTCGGCCGGCGGGGTGTCGCCCTCGCCGGTGGGGGGAGCATCGGGAGCTCGGTCGTCCCTTGAGGTATCGGTGTCGGTCGCCGGGGCGTGGTCCGACGGTGCGGAGCTGGTCGCCGGGCGATCCGTGGGTGCCTCGGCGCCCTGGTCGGTCTCGTCGGAGGGGTGGGGGGCAGGCGGGCCGAACTCAAGGGGTGCGGGGGGTGCGGTGGGGGCAGCGCCCGGGGTGGCCGGCGGCGTGTCGATCCGTGCCACACCGGGGAGGTCGTCGGGCAGGGTTGCGGGCGGGGTCTCGTCGACGGGCACGATCTCGTCGGCAGGCGTCTCCGTCTCGGAGCGCTCCTCGTTGGCCCGATCGATGCCCACGGCGCCGCTGGCCCGGTCGAAGACGGACTGGGCCGGGCCCGGGAGGGCACCGGCGCCGCCGGTGCCGGTGAGCAGGGCGAGTCCCACCGCGCCGCCGAGCACGGCCCGGCGACGCTGCCGGGAACGTGTGGGCCGCGCGGCAGGCACTGCCGGAACGGTGCCGGGGGCGGTGCGTCCTTGCACGCCCTCGGCGAAGACAGCGGCCAGCTGGCCACCGGCGGGGGGGACCTCGGTGGCGTCGACGGCGGCACGGAGGGGGGCGAGTGCCTCGGCCACGGCGAAGTCGCCGGTGCCTTCCAGCAGTGCCTCGATCTCGTCACGTCGTCGCATGGTGCTCATCTCGTGGTGGTGAACGCCGTCTCGGCGTCCAGGGGTACGGGTGCGGTCACGATCCCGACTCGGCCTCGAGCAGGCGGCGCAGCGTGGCCAGGCCCCGACGCTGGAGCGCCTTGACGGCTCCGGGGCGCTTGCCCACCGCCTCGGCCACCTGATCCACGGTGAGGTCGCCGACGATGCGCAGCACCAGGACGTCGCGCTGGTCGGGCGAGAGGCGCCCGAGGAGCGAGGCGACCCGCTCGCCACCGAGGTGCGCCAGCGCCTCCACCTCGGCAGCGGCCACGGTGCCGACGTGGTCCTCGACGGCGGCCCGGTCGGCGGTCGCGGGTCGGCGCGACCGGCGCCGGCGGTCGTCGATGAGGCGGTGGTGGGCGATGGTGAACACCCACGACCGGAAGCGGGGCTCGTCGCCCTCGAACGAGGTCAGGTTGGTGAAGGCCCGGAGGAAGACGTCGTTGGCGAGGGAGTCCGGGTCCTCGGCGCCCTGGCCCCGGAGGTAGGCCGCGACGGCTCCGCCGAAGGCCTCGAAGAGTCGTTCGTAGGCCCACGGGGCGTCGGCGCGCGCGGCGGCCAGGACCCCGGGGAAGGCGGTCCCGAGGCGGAGCGGCGCCCTGGGCGCTGGGTCGGGTGCCGGCGGCTCAGCGGTCGACATGAATCGCCACCGTCAACGCTCCTGGGTCGCCGACGGGTACGCCCTAGGCAAGGTCGTGGGCGGAGATGCCCTCGAGGAGGTCGATGTCCGGCGGCTGGGAGAGCAGGCCGTTGCAGGCGGCGGCCATCTCCACCATCTCGGCGGAGTCGAAGTGGGCCTGCTGAGCCTTGGGGGAGTCCCACTTCTGGACGATCACGAAGCGCCCCGGGGTGGTGAGCGACGCGGCGAGGTCGATGTTGCGGCACCCGTCGTGGCCCCGGCTCACCACCACGTACTTGGCCAGCACCCCCAGCAGGCGGTCCGGGTCGGCGGCCCGGAAGTCCATGGTCACGATGGTGAGCTCCACCTCTTCGGCCACGTGCGCTCCCTCCTGGCATCCGTGTGACGCCGGTCGACCCGCCGCATGGTAAGGCCGGATTGGCCATGGCGGATGAGGCGCTGGAATCGGGGCAAGGTGGTGGCATGGACGAAGACGGCAGCAGACGCCCCCGGGTCGGACTCGTGCTCGGCGCCGGCGGGGTGGTCGGGCAGGCCTACCACGCCGGGGTGCTGGCCGCCCTCGAGCACGACCTCGGCTGGGACCCCCGCGGGGCCGACATCATCGTCGGCTCCTCTGCCGGCTCGATCACCGGCACGCTCCTGCGGATCGGGGTGCCAGCATCCGACCTGGCGGCCTGGGCGGTGGAGGCGCCGCTGAGCTCCGAGGAGGGCCAGAGCCTCGCCAAGGTCCTCGGCGACGACCTCCCCGCCTTCCCGGGACCGTCGCTCCGGGATGCCCTGCGCCGCTGGCAGCTGCCGTCGCCGGCGCTGATCGGTCGCACGCTGCGCCGGCCGTGGGCCTTCCGCCCCGCGGTGGCGGCGATGACGCTGCTCCCGATCGGGCAGGTCGACCTGGCGTCGCACGTGGCCTCGCTCGAGGAGGTGGCGGGGGAGGAGTGGCCTGATGACCTCTGGATCTGCGCGGCTCGCCGCTCCGACGGCGGTCGGGTGGTCTTCGGCCGTCCAGGCTCGCCCCGGGCCTCCCTGCACCAGGCGGTGGCCGCCTCGTGTGCCATCCCGAGCTACTTCCAGCCCGTGACCATCGAGGGCATCCGCTACTTCGACGGTGGCGTCCACTCGCCCACCAACGCCGACGTGCTCCGCCACGAGGACCTCGACGTGGTCGTGGTGGTCTCGCCGATGTCGTCGGCCCGGGGCCGCATCCGCTCGGCCGACGGCCTCCTGCGGCTGGCCTTCCACCGCCGGCTGGCTGGCGAGGTGCGCAAGCTGCGCCGCAGCGGCATCCGCGTCGTCACCTTCGAGCCTGCCTCGGGCTCGGTCCCGGCCCTCGGCCTCAACGCCATGGCCGCCGACCGCGCCGACCGGGTGGTGCAGGAGGCGTTCCTCGAGACCGGCCGTTGGGCGGCGCGCCCCGACGTGGCCGAGGTCCTCGCCCCCCTCGCCACCCGCCCCGGCCGAGCCTCCACCGCCTGAGGACCGGGGGGAGCGGGCGAGCTTGGCGGGACATCCCGCCGGTTCCTCCGCCCGCCCGCCTTGCCCGGTCGTCGAATAAAAGTTATTCTCCCAACGTGTCCGATACCGCCACCACCGTCCCCGACGACGACCCGCTGCGCGAGCGCCTGCTCGACGCCGCCGCCCGGGTGTTCGCCGAGAAGGGCTACGACGGCACCAAGATCCAGACCATCGTCAAGCAGGCGGGGCTCTCCACCGGGGCGGTGTACGGCCGATTCACCTCCAAGACCGACCTGCTCCGCCAGGCGGTGATCACCCGCTCCAGGTCCCAGGTGGAGCGCGGTGCGGGCCGGGACGCCAAGGTGGCTGACCTCGTCGCCCGGGGCGCCTCCGACCTCTCGCCCGGCCTCACCGACGCCGAGGCCATCCTCCTCGAGACCTACGTGACCGCCCGCCGCGAAGCCGAGGTCGCCGCCGCCCTCACCGAGGCCGACGACCGCTGGCGCCAGGCCGTCGACCCGCTGGTCGAGGCCGCCCTGGTCGACGGCACCGTCGACGAGGGCGTCGACCCCGAAGCCGTCCTGTTCCTGGTGCGGGTGCTGCGCCTCGGCATCCTCCTGCACCGCGGGTCCGGCCTGCCCACCCCCGACGCCGATGGCTGGGAGGCGCTGGTGGGCCGCGTCGTCGCCAGCTTCGGCCGCCCCGAGGGCGCCACCCCACCGACCGACCCGACACCCATTTCCACTGACCTGACCACACTTGAGGGAGAGCAATGACCACCACCGAGCTGCCGAACACCGAGCTGCCCAGCGCGACGGAGATGAACGACGCGTTCAAGCTCATCGACGACCACGCCCAGCGCATCTTCACCTGGCGCTACGACCGGGAGCGCGACCAGCTCGTCACCCTCTACAACAAGGCCATGGCGTCGCAGTGGAACTCGGTCACCGAGCTCGACTGGTCCACCGACGTCGACCCCGAGCGCGAGGTCAACATGGACAGCCCCATCATCGGGCTGACCCGCCACATCAAGGGCATGCCCGGCTCGCCCATCGCCAGCTGGGGCGAGAAGGAGTTCGTCCAGCTCGCCCTCGAGCTGCAGAAGGCCCAGCTGAGCCAGTTCATGCACGGCGAGCAGGGCGCCATGATGGTCGCCGCCAAGATCGTCGAGACCGTGCCGTGGATCGACGCCAAGTACTACGCGTCGACCCAGACGATGGACGAGGCCCGTCACACCGAGGTCTTCGCCAAGTACCTCCACACCAAGCTCGGCGACGCCTACCCCATGAGCCCGTTCCTCGAGGAGCAGATCACCGTCCTGCTCGAGGACAGCCGCTGGGACATCGCCTACCTCGGCATGCAGATCGTCATCGAGAGCCTGGCGCTCGCCGCCTTCGGCGACATGCTCCGCAGCACCGAGGAGCCGCTGCTCAAGAAGCTGCTCCGCTACGTCATGGCCGACGAGGCCCGCCACGTTGCCTTCGGCATCCTCAGCCTCGGCGAGCACTACAAGGAGCTGTCGTCCCCCGAGCTCAAGGAGCGCCAGGACTTCCTCTGCGAGAACACCCTCCGCAACCGCTCCCGCGCCTCGACCCCCGAGGTGTGGGAGCGGATGGGCGTCAGCTTCGACGACGTCGTGCCTTTCGTCATGGAGGCCATGGCCAGCACCGGGAAGAGCCCGGTGGGCAGCTTCCAGCGAGGGTTCTTCGCCAAGCTGGTCCCCAACGTCCGCAAGCTCGGCCTGCTCGATGCCAACGACGGCTACCTCCGCGAGCAGTGGGGTAAGGCCGGCCTGCTCGAGTTCGAGTTCGCCGAGGACACGGCGTCGGACTTCGAGGCCTACGACGCCGTCGCCCAGGACCGGGCAGCCGCCGCTGCATCCTGACCGGCCTCGGTAGGTTGAGCCGATGGAGCATCGTCAGTTCGGCAGCCTGTCCCTCTCACTCGTCGGCCTCGGCTGCAACAACTTCGGCAACCGCTGCGACGAACGGCGCTCGGCCGAGGTGGTCCACGCCGCCCTCGCCGCCGGCATCACGACCTTCGACACCGCCGACGTCTACAGCCGCGGCGTCTCCGAGGAGCACCTCGGCAAGGCGCTCGGCAACCGGCGCGACGAGGTGGTGATCGCCACGAAGTTCGCCAACCCCATGGACGACAGCGGCAAGCGCCAGGGCGCCAGCGCCCGGTGGATCACCGAGGCGGTCGAGGACAGCCTCCGACGCCTCGGCACCGACCGGATCGACCTCTACCAGCAGCACGTGCCCGACGACAGCGTCGACCTCTCCGAGACGATGGGGGCCCTCGACGCCCTGGTGCGAGCAGGCAAGGTGCGCGAGATCGGCCACTCCAACTTCAGCGCCGACCAGATCGACGAGGCCGCCGCGGTGGCGACCGAGCACGGGTTCCACCCCTTCGCCACCGCCCAGAACGAGCTGAGCCTCGTCCGCCGCCGAGCGGCCGACGAGGTGCTGCCCGCTTGCGAGCGCAACGGCCTCGGGATGCTGCCCTACTTCCCGCTGGCCAGCGGCCTGCTCACCGGGAAGTACCGACGGGGTGAGGCGCCGCCCGAGGGGACGCGCCTGGCCTCGATCCCCGAGGAGCGCCAGGAGAAGGCGCTGTCCGACAAGCGCTTCGACCTCGTCGAGCGGCTGGAGTCGTTCGCCTTCGAGCGCGGTCACTCACTCCTCGAGCT
>DATKDW010000059.1 GCA_035512495.1 Acidimicrobiales bacterium | reverse complement strand
GTTCACCAGGTGGCCGCCGTCGGACGCCACGAGCAGCGGCAGGAACGCCCGGCAGCCGTTGTAGACGCCACCCCAGCAGATGCCGAACGTGCGCTCCCAGGAGTCGCGCTCGTCGGCGATGAACGACCCGCCACCCCCGATGCCGGCGTTGTTGAACACCAGGTGGACGTGATCGGTGCCGAGCTCGGCCGTGACGTGGTCGCGGAAGGCCATCATCTGGCCCTCGTCGGAGACGTCGGCCACGAACGCGGTGAGCCGGGTACCGGCGGGGGCCTCCTTCTCGGCGAGCGAGACGGTCTCGGCCATCGTGTCCGCGTTGACGTCGCAGAGGGCGACGTGACAGCCCTCGGCCGAGAGCTGGCGGACCAGCTCGCGCCCCATGCCGGTGCCGCCACCGGTAACGACGGCGATGCGATCGGTGAACTGCTCCATTTGTCCCCCTGCGGACGTCGGGCGGTCGGGATCGACCAGACTTGACCGAGCGGTCAAGGACCTTACCCCAGTAGCGTGTGCCGCGATGACGGAGGTGCAGGCACGGCCCCCCGTGCCGGCACCGGCGTCGGCGCCGGCCCTCGACGAGGAGCCCGACCGACGCTGGTGGGCGCTCACCTCGCCGCGGCTCGCCCTGCTGAGCGGGCTCCTCTACCTGCCCTTCACGCTCCTCGGCTACGGCACCGACGTCGACATCACCAACGTCCTGCGCAGCGGCGAGACGATCCTCGACGGCAGCTACCGCTACTCCCGGCCACCGGGCGCCCTGCCCTACGAGGCCCTCGTCGGCGTCCTCGACCGGCTCGGCGGACCCACGGCGGTGAACCTGGCGTCGACGGCGATGGCGGTCACGCTGCTGAGCCTGCTCGCCCGCCTGGTGTCCGAGGCGCTCGGCGACCGACGGGCGCGGATCGCCGTCGTGATCGTGGCCACCCAGCCCTGGTTCTGGCTGGCCGCCACGTCCCTCGGCGACTACCTGTTCGCGCTGGGCCTGCTGCTCGCCGGCGTGCTCGCCGCCCGCCACGATCGCCGGGTGCTCGCCGGCCTCGCGTTCGCCACGGCGATCGCCTTCCGCTCCAGCACCGCGCTCCTCGTCTGGGCGTACCTGTTCGCCGAGCTGGTCGGATCCCGGGGCGGGCTGGAGGGCCACGTCCGTCCGGCGCCTGGGTCCCGGTGGCGCGATGCCCTCGTGACGGGCCTCGTCACCGCCGGCGCCGGGCTGGCGTGGTTCGTGCCGTCGTGGCTGTCGGCCGGCCGCACCGGCGCGTTCTTGGTGAACGACTTCGAGACCACCGGCTTCTCGGCCATGGTCGGGCGGTGGGGCGTGAAGAACATCGCCTTCTTCGGGGTGTTCAGCATCGTCGTGCTCATCGTCCTGCTCCCCACGCTCCTCGCCGGGGTCCGCCTTGCTCGCACCAGCCTGCTGGTCCGCTTCACCCTGCTGGTCGCCCTGGCCGCCGAGGTCCTCTTCCTGCGCTTCCCGTGGAAGCCGGTGCACCTGCTGCCGGTCCTGCTGTGCCTGGCCGTCCTGCTGGCGGCCAGCCCCCGGACCCGCACCTGGCACGTCGGCGCGCTCGTGACCTCCCAGGTGCTGCTGGCCTTCGTGTCGATCACCGTCGCCGAACCCGACGTGACCAATGCCGCCACCACCGGGCGGCTGCACCTCGGCACCGCCTGGGGTGTGATCATCAACGACCTCGACTGCCGGATCGACCCCCCCTACGGCGACGGCGGCTGGCCCGACCTCGACACCCCGGCCGCCGACTACGCCGCCATCGACGTGTTCACCTGCCAGGCCCGGCCGTGGCGACCCGGTGGCATCCCCGAGGACTACGGCCGGGGCGCCTCAGAGGACCGCCCCCCACCCCACCAGCTGCCCGAGCCCTGAGCCGGACCGGTTCCGCCGAGGGTCGGCGGCGGGATCGCATCTGCACCTTCGGCCCCGATCGGCGCCGGCGGGGTCCACGCCCGGGTCACCGGGCGTCGAGCTGCTCGCCCAGGCGACCCACGACGGAGACCAGGCGCTGGACCGTCGGGTGGCCCGGCAGCCGCTCGGACAGCGTCGCGGTCAAGGTCTCGTAGTACCAGCGCTGGTCCTCGGCGCGGCCGGTGGTGAAGCGAGACCAGAGCTCGTCACCCAGGCGCTCGAGGTCCTCGAGGATCGCGGTGGCGTTGTGGAGCTTGTCGGCCGCCGCCACGACGAGGGAGGT
>DATKDW010000058.1 GCA_035512495.1 Acidimicrobiales bacterium | reverse complement strand
GAGCGCATGGCCGACTTCTTCTCCAGCCGGCTCCTGCGCTGGCTCATCGCCCCGTACCGGAGCCGCATCGTCAACTTCGCCTCCAAGCCCTTCTACCAGGTGGCCGACCGCATCCTCGGCTCCGCCTTCCTGCAGGACATCGCCGAGTTCTTCATCCTCTTCCAGTCGCTCTACGACGGGTTCGTGGAGCGGGCGCACGCCGTCGAGCGGGTGCTCGCCGACCGCCGCACCACCTTCGTGGTGGTGAGCACCCTCGAGGCGGCACCGGTGCGGGAGGCGGAGTTCTTCATCGAGGCGCTGGCGGCCAAGCAGTACCACCTCGGCGCCCTCGTCCTGAACAAGGTGCTGCCCTCCTACCTGCTCGACGCCGACGCCACCCGCACCGCCGAGGCGCTGACCAACGACCCCGCGGGCATCGCTGCCCGCCTCCCCGATGAGCTCGGCGAGGAGGGGCAGCGGTCGCGCGTCCTGGCCGAGGTGGGAGAGAGCTTCCTCAACTTCCAGGTGGTGGCCCGCCGGGAGGCCGAGCAGCGCAACGAGCTGGCGACCGTCCCCGACGCGGTGGCCTCGGTGCCGTACCTCGACACCGACATCGTCGACCTCGCCGGGCTCGCCGCGGTCGGCGAGCGCCTCTGGACGCCCTCCCGGTAGTCCAGAGCGTCTGCACCCCCCGGGGCCGGCCGTAGCATGGCCGCCGTGCTCGACTACCACCTCCACCTCTGGGAGCACGGCCCGCGCCCGCTGGAGGCCACGATCGAGCAGGTCGCCGCCTACTGCAAGGTGGCGGCGGCCGAGGGCGTCACCGAGATCGCCCTCACCGAGCACCTCCACCGCTTCCGGCAGGCCGACGCCGCCCTCGGCGGGTGGTGGGACGAGCCGGGGGTCGAGGCCGACCCGGCCCTGCGGTCGGCGATGGCCGAGTGGTGGGAGTCGGAGAAGGGCGCCGACCTCGACCAGTACGTCGAGGTCGTGCTGGCCGCCAAGGCCGCCGGGCTGCCGGTGGTGCTCGGGCTCGAGGTCGACCACTACGCCGGTCGGATGCACGAGGTGGCCGAGCTGCTCGCCGGCTACCCCTTCGACGTGCTCCTCGGCTCGGTCCACTGGGTGGGGGCGTGGGGGTTCGACAACTGGCAGGTCCCCGCCTTCGGCGCCGAGTGGGACCACCGGGCGGTCGAGGCGGTCTGGGGGGCCTACACCACCGCCCTCGAGGAGCTGGCCGACTCGGGGGTGTGCGACGTGTTGGCCCACCCCGACCTCTGCAAGGTCTACGGGCGCCGCCCGGAGGTGCCCGACGAGTTCTACGCCCGCATGGCCGAGGCGGCGGCGCGGTCGGGGATGGCGGCCGAGGTCTCCTCCGCGGGGTGGCACAAGCCGGTGGGCGAGGCGTACCCGGCGCCCCCGCTGCTGCAGCGCTTCGCCGACGCGGGCGTGCCCGTCACCACCGCCAGCGACGCCCACCGGGTCCACCGGGTGGCCGAGCGCCGCGGCGACGTCGCCGCCCTGCTCGCCGCTGCGGGCTACGACCGTCTCGCCGCCTTCCGGGGGCGCCGTCGCCACGACGTGGCGCTGACCGTGGCCCCGGCCCACGGCGCCGGACCGGCCGAGGGCGTGGCCTGAGTGGCCAGCCTCGCCGAGCTGGCCCGCACCCACTCCCGGCTCGACGCCCCTCGGGTCGCCCACCTCCAGCGGCTGGTGGCGTCCTGGGGCCCGCTCGCCGACCTGTGCTTCGCCGACCTCCTCCTCTTCGTGCCCATCGTCGGCGAGGAGGGCGCCCGCTTCGTGGTGGTCGGCCAGATCCGCCCCACCACCAACCAGACCGTCTACCGCCGGGACTTCGTGGGCGAGGTGGTCGACGACGTGAAGCGCCCCCTCGTCGCCCGGGCGTACCGCAGCGGCGAGATCGTCGAGGGTGAGATCAACCTGACCCCTGAGCACTCCCGGGTCCGGATCCTCTCGATCCCCGTGTGCTTCGAGGGCGAGGTGATCGGGGTGTGCAGCCGGGAGTCGCTGCCCACCATCGGGCGCCAGCCCGGTGAGCTCGAGCGCACCTACGTGGCGGTCTTCCAGCGCCTGGCGCGGATGATCTCCACCGGTGCCTTCCCCTTCGCCTCGGAGGACACCGAGACCGAGGAGGCCCCTCGGGTCGGCGACGGTGCGCTGGTGCTCGATGCCGCGGCCCGGGTCCAGTACGCGTCCCCCAACGCCGTGTCCGCACTGCACCGGGTGGGTGTCCACGCCAGCACCGAGGGGGTGCGCCTGAGCGAGATCGGCCTGGAGGAGACGGCGATCCGCACTGCCTTCGACACTGCCTCGCCGGTCACCGAGGAGATCGAGCGGGGGCCGGAGATCACCGTCGTCGTCCGCTGCGTGCCGCTGATCGACGAGGGCGAGGTCACCGGCGCCCTCGTCCTCCTGCGCGACATCTCCGAGCTGCGTCGCCGTGACCGGCTGCTCATCTCGATGGACGCCACCATCCGCGAGATCCACCATCGGGTGAAGAACAACCTGCAGACGATCTCGTCGCTGCTGCGGCTCCAGGGCCGGCGCCTCGAGTCGCCGGAGGCCAAGGTGGCTGTCGAGGAGTCGGTCCGCCGCATCCGCTCCATCGCCCTGGTGCACGAGACGCTCTCGCGGGCGACGGGTGACGACGTGTCGTTCAACGAGATCGTGCGACCCCTCGTGCGCATGGTCGAGGAGGGCCTGCTCTCGCCCGAGCGGCCGACGCGCTTCTCGGTGGAGGGTGACGCCGGCAAGCTGCCCGCCCGCCTCGCCACGCCGCTGGCCGTCGTGCTCACCGAGCTGCTGCAGAACGCCGTCGACCACGCCTTCCCCGACCCGCCGGCCGGCGAGTCGAGGGCCGAGGGCCGGGTGGTGGTGACGCTGGAGAACGACGACGAGGTGCTCCACATCACCGTGGTCGACAACGGCGTGGGCCTGCCGGAGGGGTTCACGCTCGAAGGCACCACCGGGCTGGGCCTGTCGATCGTCCGCAGCCTCGTCACCAGCCAGATCGAGGGCTCGATCGAGATGTCGTCCCGGGCCGAGGGCGAGTCCCCCGAGCACGACGGGCCGGGCACCCGCATCGTGATCGACGTCCCCCTCGGCGTGCCGCAGCACTCCGGGCGCTGACGGTGGCCGTTCCCGCCCTGAACGCGACACGGCCTCCCGCGGAGGGAGGCCGGCATCGGCGGGTCGTGCCCGCCCGGGTCAGGTGGTGCTCAGGAGGCGGCGCGGCGGCGGCGCTGGCGCCGGATCGTGCGGCGCTCTTCCTCGGAGGTGCCGCCCCAGACGCCGGAGTCCTGGTGGCTCTCGAGGGCGAAGTCCAGGCACGGGACCTTGGAGGGGCAGGTGTGGCAGACGGCCTTGGCCGCCTCGATCTGGCCGACGGCCGGACCGGTGGACCCCACCGGGAAGAAGAGGTCGGGGTCGGTGCTGCGGCACGATGCCTGGTCACGCCACGTGTGGGTGGCGCTCGACTCGGTACGGCTCAAGGTCAGGGCCACGGAAGCTCCACGGTCGCGGGGGGAAGAGAGGGGTTGTGACTTCGTTCACGAGGCTGGACGGCGAACTCGCCCGCAGGAAGCCAAGTTGGACCGTAACGTCTTCGACACAGAAGCGCAAGGGTTTTTCCCGAAAAGATCGCCCGTGACCAGCATCTTCGCTCACCGTGGTGCCTCGGCCGCCCAACCGGAGAACACCCTGGCGGCGTTCCGGGCAGCGGTGGACCTCGGCGCCGACGGTGTGGAGCTCGACGTCCGACGCACTGCCGACGGTGCCCTGGCGGTGCACCACGACGCCACCCTGGCCGACGGGCGCGTCGTCGTCGAGGTCGCCGCCGTCGACCTGCCGTCCACGGTGCCGCTGCTCGACGCCGCCCTCGACGCGTGCGGTGACCTGGTGGTCAACGTGGAGCTGAAGGACCTCCCCGGTGAGGCCGGCCACGACCCCGCGCACCCGATGGTGCCCGCCGTCCTGCGAGCCGTCGCCGACGCCCGCGCCGGCAACCGGGTGCTGATCTCGTCGTTCGACGTCACCGCCGTGGACCGGGTGCTGGCCCTCGACGCGGCGATGCCCACCGCCTTCCTGGCCGTGTTCGGCGCCGACCCCGAGCGCGGGGCACGGCTGCTCGACCGCTGCCGTCGCCACGGCCACCGCACCTTCCACCCGATCCACGTCGGCGTCGACGCCGAGCTGGTGGCCCGCTGCGCCGAGGCCGGCATCGCCCTCAACGCCTGGACCGTCGACGACCCCGCCCGGATCGCCGAGCTGGCCGCGCTGGGGGTCGACGGGGTGATCACCAACGTCCCCGACGTCGCCCGCCGTGCCCTGGCGGCTCGCCGCCGCTGACCACCCCCGTTCTGGCACCAGAACCGCGCTGACGATCGGCGCGATCCTGGTGCCAGAACGCCGGAGCCGGACCGCTGCTCAGCCCAGGGAGACGGGTGTGACCAGGCGCAGCACGCCGGGCTCGTGACGGAGCTCGAGCTCCTCGACCTCACCCAGGTAGTCGCCGTCGACTTGGTAGGGGAAGGGCCCGTGGCCCACCACCCGCAGGCCGGGGAGGTCGGTCCGGTAGTCGGTGAGGCGGTGCGAGCGGGCACGCCGGCCCGAGCCGATCGCCGAGGCGACCACGGTGAGGGTGGTGGCGAAGCGCATCGTGCGCATGGTGAGGGTCACCAGCCCCCGCTCCAGGGTGGCGTCGGGCGCCACCTCGAGGGGCCGGTTGCCGAGGAAGGTGTAGGGGTGGGTGTTGAAGCACAGGGCGAAGTAGCCGTCGTCGACCACGTCGCCGTCCGGAAAGTGGAGGGCGAAGCGGGGACGGCTGCGGTCGTAGTGGCGGAACCAGGTGGTGAGGGCGGCATAGACGAACAGCGGGTGACCGGCGTAGCGCTTGAGGCCGGCCCAGCGCTCGACCTGGCGCACCACGGCGGCGTCGTAGCCCAGCCCCACGTGGAAGAGGAAGTAGCGGCCGTTGACCGATCCGAGGCTCACCGGGCGGATGCTGCCGGCGGCGAGGGCCTCGAGCAGCGACGCCGTGGCCTCGATGGGGTCGTTCGGCAGGCCGAGGGTGCGGGCGAAGACGTTCGTGGAGCCGCCGGGCAGCACCCCGAGGGCGCAGTCGGTGCCGGCGAGGCCGTTGGCCGCTTCGTTGAGGGTGCCGTCGCCGCCGAGCACCACGACGACCTCGATGCCGGCCGCCGCCGCTCCCTGGGCCAGGCGGGCGGCGTGGCCGCGCCGGCTGGTCTCCGCCAGCGTGACCTCGTGGTCGGCGCTCAGGGCATTCTGGATCACCACCCGCGAGCGGGCGGTCACCGACGATGCAGAGGAGTTGACCAGGAGCAGGACCTTCAAGGGCACCGCACGCTACAGCCGGACCCAGCAGCCTGACCCGGAGCGCGAGCAGCCCGTTGGATTTGGCAAGGCCCCGGTGTGGGGAGAGGATGTCACCTATGAACGTCGTCGTCTGCGTGAAGCAGATCCCGGACCCGGCCTCGCCGGGCTCGCTGGATCCAGAGACCAAGTGGCTCAAGCGGGATGGCAAGCTCATCCTCGACGAGTCCGATGCCTACGGCGTCGAGATGGCGCTGCAGCTCGTCACCGCCGCCGGTGGCGACGGCGAGGTCACCCTCGTCTCGATGGCACCCAACAACGAGATGGGCGGCCTGCGCACCGGCCTCGCCATGGGGGCCGCCAAGGCCATCCTCGTGAGCGACCCGGCACTCGCCGGCTCGGACGCCCTCTCCACCGCCAAGGTCCTCGCCGCCGCCATCAAGCGCGTCGAGCCCGACCTGGTGATCGCCGCCACGGAGTCCACCGACGGCTACACGGGCACCACGCCCGAACAGGTCGCCGCCCTCCTCGACCTCCCCTCGATCACCTTCGCCAAGAGCATCGAGACCGGTGACGGCAAGGTCAAGGTCCAACGCCAGACCGAGGCCGGCTACGACCAGTGCGAAGCCCCGCTGCCCGCCCTCGTGTCGGTGACCGCCGGTGTGGTCGAGCCCCGCTACCCCTCGTTCAAGGGGATCATGGCCGCCAAGTCGAAGCCCGTCGAGGAGCTCACCGTGGCCGACCTCGGCCTCGATGCCGACCAGGTCGGCGCCGCCGGTGCCCGCCAGGAGATCGTCTCCGTGACCGCCGCCCCCGAGCGCGAGGCCGGCGAGATCATCGAGGACGACGGCGAGGGCCACCTCAAGATCGTCCAGTTCCTCGAGTCCCAGAAGGTGATCTGATGTCCCTCTCCACGATCTGGGTGCACGCCGAGGTCGGCGGCGACAAGCCCTCGTCCATCACCCTCGAGATCATCACCAAGGCCCGCTCGCTCGCCGACACCGTCGAGGCCTTCTACGCCGGCGACAACGCCGACGCCGTGGCCGCCGAGCTGGGCAAGTACGGCGTCTCCAAGGTGTACACCGTCGCCACCGAGTCCCTCCAGGGCGTGCCGGTGGCCTCGGCCATGGCCAAGCAGATCGAGGACGGCAACGTCCCCGACCTCATCATGTTCGGCAGCACCTACGAGGGCCGAGACGTCCTCGGCCGCCTGTCGGTCAAGCTCGACCGCCCGGTGCTCACCAACAACGCCGACATCCGCGTCGAGGGCGACGACGTCCTCGTCGAGACGGCCATCTTCGGTGGCGCGCAGCTCGTCACCACCGCCTTCCGCTGCGAGACCCCCCACCTGGCCAGCTTCCGGCCCAAGTCGTTCGTGGCCGAGGAGGGTGGCGCCGCCACCCCCGAGGTCGTGGCCGCCGACGTGCCCGAGGACGGCAAGGTGACCGTGCTCGACCGCCACGTCGAGGAGCACTCCGGCCCCATCCTCGACGAGGCCAACCTCGTGGTGTCGGGTGGCCGTGGCCTCGGCGACGCCGAGAAGTACCAGATGGTCGAGGACCTGGCCAAGGTGCTCAAGGGTGCGCCCGGTGCCAGCCGTGCCATCGTCGACGCCGGCTGGGTGCCCTACTCGTACCAGGTGGGCCAGACCGGCAAGGTCGTCAAGCCCGACGTCTACATCGCCCTGGGCATCTCCGGCGCCACCCAGCACATGGTGGGCATGAAGGGCTCCAAGAACATCATCGCCGTCAACAAGGACCCGGAGGCGCCGATCTTCGGCGTCGCCGACCTCGGCATCATCGGTGACGTCCACAAGGTGGTCCCTGCCCTCCTCGAGGCGCTCAAGGGCCGCTGAGCGAACCCGCTCCCGCTCGACCGACGACCCCGGCTCCGGCCGGGGTCGTCGTTGTTTTGCGAACGAGTCCCAGGAGGCGTACCGTCCCATCAGAGCGGGGATCGTTCTCATTGTCACTCCCGGTCACCCCGCCAGAGGAATCCATGAAGACGTCCCTGATCGCCGGTCTCGGCATCGTCGCCCTGGTCGCCGCCGCGTGCGGCGGGGACGACGGCGCCACCACCACCGCCCAGGAGGGTGGGGCCGATGCCGCCCCCGTCGAGGTGGTCGCCAGCTTCTACCCCCTTGCCGAAGCGGCCGAGCGGGTGGGGGGCGACCGCGTCCGCGTCACCAACCTCACGCCCGCCGGTGCCGAACCACACGACATCGAGCTCAACCCCCGCCAGGTCGAGTCGATCCTCGGCGCCGACGTGGTGCTGGTGATGGGCCGCGGCTTCCAGCCGGCGGTCGAGCGCTTGGCCGAGCGCAGCGGGGGGTTGGTCGTCGAGCTGCTGGAGCAGCTGCCGATCGACGCCGAGGGCGAGGTGGCCGAGGACAGCCACGACGACGAGGACGACGAGGACGACGGGCACGGCGAGGGTGCCCTCGACCCGCACGTGTGGCTCGACCCGACCCTCATGAGCGCCATCGTCGACGAGGTCGTCGTCGCGCTGAGTGAGGTCGACCCCGACGGCGCTGAGGCCTTCGAGGCCAACGGCGAGGACTTCGCCGCCGAGCTGGCTGACCTCGACGAGCGCTACCAGGAGGCCCTGGCCGACTGCCGCCACGACCTGATCGTGGTGCAGCACGAGGCCTTCGGGTGGATGACCGACCGCTACGGACTGCGCCAGGAGGGCATCGCTGGCCTGTCGCCCGAGCAGGAGCCGAACCCCCGCCGCATGGCCGAGCTCGTCGAGCTGGTGCAGGAGGAGGGGATCAACGTGGTCTTCACCGAGACGCTGGTGTCGCCCCGCGTCGCCGAGGCCCTCGCGCGTGAAGCAGGCGTCGAGACGCTCACCCTCAACCCCCTCGAGGGCCTCACCGACGAGCAGCGGGCGGCCGGCGAGTCGTTCACCTCGATCATGGACGGCAACCTCGACAACCTGGTCACCGCCCTCGAGTGCTCGTGAGGGCACGCTGAGGCGCGGCCGCCCGGAGCCGACGGTCCCGCCGGTTGCAGGGCGCGCGCCCTGACAGCGGCCGGCCCGGCGTAGCGTCGGGTCGTGGGGGACGAGCCGGACGCCCGGGGACCACGGCGACCGCCGGGCATCGACCGGCGCCGCCTCCTGGTGGGCTTCGGCTTCGCGGCCGCCAACCTCGGCCTCGTTCGAGCACTGCCCCCGACCCCGCCCGGGGCGGCTGGTCCCGCCCGGGCGACCTCGCCGGCCGTGCCCCGACGCCCCGACCCGCCGTCGTCGCCCGCCCCCACCGACCCGGTTCCCGACGGCCGCACCTTCGACGTGGCCATCGTGGGCGGCCGGGTCATCGACCCCGAGACCGGCCTCGATGCCGTGGCCAACATCGGCATCGACGGCGACCGGATCGAGGCCGTCACCACCGCCGCCCTCACGGGGCGCTCGACCATCGACGCCGCCGGGATGGTGGTGACCCCTGGCTTCATCGACGTGCTGTCGGGGGCCCCCACCGCCGTGGGTGGTCCCTTCAAGGTGGCCGACGGCGTCACCACCAACCTGGTCATGCACGGGGTCAACGGCATCGCCGGCCAGAGCTTCGCCACCTGGGCAGAGGAGGGCCACCCCTTCCACTACGGCGGCGCCTTCCGGTCGCCGTTCGAGCGGGCCCGCATGGGGATCGACCCCTACGAGCCGGCCACCCCCGCCCAGATCAGCGCCCTGGCGGCCACCGCGGCGGCCGAGGTGGAAGCCGGGTTCGTCGGCATCGACGTGGAGCCCGAGTACACCCCCGGTGTCGACGAGGCCGAGATCATGGCCCTCGGTGAGGTGGCGGCCGCCCTGGGGGTGCCTCTGCTGTTCCACGCCCGCTACTCCACCGACCGTCCCCCCGGCACCAACGCCGAGGCCCTGGCCGAGGTGATCCGCACCGCCCGGCGCACAGGGGCGGCGGTCCACGTCGAGCACATCGTCAGCACCGGTGGCACGTTCTCCATGGTGGAGTCCCTGGCCACCCTCGAGCGAGCTCGCGGGGAGGGGATCGCGGTGACGGCCTGCACCTACCCCTATGACTTCTGGGCCACCTACCTGGGGACGGCCCGCTTCGACGCCGGGTGGCAGGAGCGCTATCGCATCGACCACGGCGACCTGGCCATCGCCGGCACCGGTGAGCGCCTCACACCGGAGTCGTTCGCCCACCACCGCCAACGCAACACCCTGGCGGTCGCCTACGCCATCCCGACCGAGGAGGTGGCGCTGGCCCTGGGCCACCCGCTGGTGATGGTTGGCAGCGACGCCATCATCGATCCCGGCGCCAACAACCACCCACGGGCCGCCGGGACCTTCGCCCGCACGCTGGGTCGTTACGTGCGTGACCTCGGCGTGCTCACCCTCACCGAGGCGGTGGCCAAGATGACGATCCAGCCCGCCCGCCTGCTCGAGGGCCGAGCGCCGGCCCTGCGCACCAAGGGCCGGCTCCAGGTCGGGGCCGACGCCGACGTGTGCGTGCTCGACCCCGGACGGGTGGCCGATCGGGCGACGGTCGCAGACCCCGCCCGGGCGTCGGTCGGCATCGACTGGGTCCTCGTGGCGGGTGAGGTGGTCCGCGCCGCCGGGAAGTCCCGGCCAGAGGTCCGGCCCGGGCGCCCCGTCACCTACGCCTGAGGCCGTGGGGCGGATGGTGGCCGTGCTCACCACGGCTCGTAAGATCGGTAGTGGTTCCCACTGCGCCCTCTTGCGCCTGACCCCGGATCGTCCCCATGCCCGCTCCCGTCCTCGAGCTCGATGACATCTCCTTCGCCTACCACCACGACCCGGTGCTGGAGGGGGTCTCGTTCGACATCGGTGCCGGCGAGCTGGTGGCACTGGTAGGGCCCAACGGCTCGGGGAAGTCAACCCTGCTGCGCATCGCCCTCGGGCTCCTCCAGCCCGGACGGGGCCGGTCGCAGCTCTTCGGGGAGCGGCCGGGTCGTCTCCGCGACCGGGGCCGGCTCGGCTACGTCCCCCAGCGGCCGATGCTGGCCCAGGGGCTGGCGGCGACCGTGGAGGACATCGTGGCAGCAGGCCGTCTCGCCCGCACCGGCTGGCTGGGCCGGCGCCGCTCGACCGACCGCCCCGCCATCGACGCCGCCCTCGATGCCGTGGACCTCCTCGACCTGCGCCGGGAGCGTGTGGCCGAGCTCTCCGGTGGCCAGCAGCAGCGCACCTTCATCGCTCGGGCCCTCGCCGGCGAGCCCGATCTGCTCGTCCTCGACGAGCCGGTCGCCGGCGTCGACGCCGAGTCCCAGCGCAGCTTCCGCAACGCCCTGACCCACCTGGTCGAGACAAAGGGGGGCACCGTCCTGCTCGTCTCACACGAGCTCAGCGCGGTGGCCGACGACCTCGACCGCATCATCGTCCTCAAGCGCAGCATCCGCTTCGACGGCACCCCCGAGGAGCTCACCAGCGAAGGTGTCTCCCTCGGTGTGCACCGCACCGACCTGCCGCTGTGGCTGGAGGGGGTCGTCTGATGCCGTATCCCTTCGAGCACGAGTACATGCAGCTGGCGCTGCTGGCCGGCCTCGTGGTGGGGGCCTGTGCTCCCCTCATCGGGATCTTCATCGTCCAGAAGCGCATGTCGCTGCTCGGTGACGGCATCGGCCACCTCGCCTTCGCCGGGGTGGCCGGCGGCCTGCTGCTCGGCATCTGGCCGGTGTGGTCGGCGCTGGCCGTATCGGTGTTCGGAGCGGTGGCCGTCGAGCGGCTGCGGGCCCGGGGCCGGGCCACGGGCGACCTTGCCCTTGCCCTGTTCTTCTACGGCGGGATCGCCGGTGGCGTGGTGCTCATCGGCCTCAGCGGGTCGCTCGACGCCAGCCTCTTCAGCTACCTCTTCGGGTCGATCCTCACGGTGCGGCCCGCCGAGGTCTGGGTGGTGGTGGGCCTCGGTGCCGTCATCGTCCTCACCGTCGCCGTCTGCGGACGGGCCCTGTTCGCCATGGCCGTCGACGAGGAGTGGGCCACGGTGGCGGGCCTCCCTGTCGCCGCCCTCAACGCCGTGCTGTCGATCCTCATCGCCGTGACGATCGTGGCCTCGATGCGGGTCGTCGGCATCCTGTTGGTTGCCGCCCTGATGGTCCTGCCCGTTGCCAGCGCCCAGGTGGTCGCCCGCAGCCAGCTCGGGATCATGGCGTGGTCGGTGGCCATCGGCGTGGCCTCGGTCGTCGTCGGCCTGGTGTCCGCCCGGGTCTGGGGTCTGGCACCAGGCGGGTCGATCGTGCTCGTCACCGTTGCGCTCTTCGCAGTGCTGGCGGGCATCGACGCGGCCCGCCGGACCGCGGCCTCACGCGCCGGCTCCCGGGCGCTGCTCGGCCGCGACGAGACCCCTGAGCACCACGGCCACGACCACCACGGCCACAGCCACGACCCCGTTCTCAACGATTCTCAGTCGGCCTGGTAGGTTCGGGACCCGATGACGTCCGACCTGCACGCCACCGTCGCCACCCACCTCCGCCGGGTCGGGCAGCGCTACACCACCAACCGCCGAGCCCTGGTGGGGCTGCTCGAAAAGCTGGGCACACCGGTGTCGATCCCCGAGCTGCTCCAGGCCTCCGAGGGGCTGGCCCAGAGCTCGGTGTACCGCAACCTCGCCGTGCTGGAGCAGGCCGACGTGGTGCACCGCATCGTCACCAGCGACGACTTTGCCCGCTACGAGCTGGCCGAGGGACTCACCGAGCACCACCACCACCTGATCTGCTCGTCGTGCGGCATGGTCGCCGACTTCACCGCTCCCGACACCCTCGAGCGTCAGGTCGCCACGGCCATGGCCTCGGTCGCGTCGGCCAACGGCTTCACCGCCGAGCACCACCGCCTCGACCTCATCGGTACCTGCGCCCGCTGCAGTTGACGGGGCCCGTCGCCGACGGAACCCTCCCACCCTCCGCAAGCTCCGGGCGGGTCCCTTCCGTTCGGCGCCACCCGTCAAACGTCCGGTTGAGCGGACGGCCTTCGGCCGGCGTCTTGTGGGGCCCGTCGTCGGGACCGGGCGTAGCATCGGCCGATGGCTCCTCCCACGCGCCCCCGATGGTCCAACTGGGCCGGCAACCAGCAGGCCTCGCCCGCCTCCGTCCACCTGCCCGCCACCGAGGACGAGCTCGCCGGTGTGGTCAAGGGCGCGGCCGCCGAGGGGGAGCACGTCAAGGTGGTCGGCTCCGGCCATTCGTTCACGGGGGCGGCGCTGACCGACGGCCGCATGGTCCGCCTCGATCACTACGACCGCGTGCTCGAGGTCGACAAGGGCACCGGCCGGGTCACGGTCGAGGCCGGCATCACCCTCTCGGCGCTGTGCGAGGCGCTCGACGCCGAGGGCCTGGCGCTGGAGAACATGGGCGACATCGCCTACCAGACGATCTCGGGCGCCACCGCCACCTCCACCCACGGCACGGGCACCCGGCTCGGCACCCTGGCCACCCAGATCCGGGCGCTGCGCCTGGTCACCGGCGACGGGTCGGTGATCTCGTGCTCCGAGCAGGAGCAGCCCGAGGTCTTCGCTGCCGCCCGGGCTGGCCTCGGCGCCATGGGCGCGGTCTCCACGGTCACCCTCCAGACGGTGCCGGCGTTCGACCTGCACGCCGTGGAGGAGCCGTTGCGCCTCGACGCCGTGCTCGAGGCGATCGACGACCACGCCGACGGCGCCGACCACTTCGAGCTCTACTGGGTGCCCCACACGGGCTGGGCGCTCACCAAGACCAACAACCGCACCGACCGGCCCCGGGCGCCTCGGGGTCGCTGGCAAGCCTTCCGCGACGACGTGCTGCTCTCCAACGTGGCCTTCGGCACCCTGTGCCGCTTCGGTCGCCTCCGGCCCAGTGCCATCCCCCGGCTCATGCGGGCACTGCCGTCCACCGGCCGGGTGGAGTACGTCGATCGCAGCGACCGAGTGTTCACCAGTCCCCGCTACGTCCACTTCTACGAGATGGAGTACGCCATCCCCCGCGCCCACGCCGCCGACGCGGTGCGGGCGGTGCAGGACTACGTGAAGCGCAGCGGGCTCTACATCAGCTTCCCGGTGGAGGTCCGCTTCGTGGCCGCCGACGACATCCCGTTGAGCACTGCCTCCGGCCGCGACACCTGCTACATCGCCGTGCACGTCTACCGGGGCATGGAGTACACCCAGTACTTCACCGCCGTGGAGTCGATCATGGACGAGCTCGGTGGGCGCCCGCACTGGGGCAAGCTCCACTTCCAGACCGCGGAGACCCTCGCACCCCGGTACCCGCAGTGGGGGGCGTTCCAGGCGGCGCGGCGGCGTACCGACCCCGAGGGCGTCTTCGAGAACGACTACACCCGGCGGGTGCTCGGTCCGGTCAGCACCGGGTAGGCGGCACGCAGCGGCTGCCCCTTCACGGCCGACCCGCTACTGGGACTCGTGGCGCTTTCTTCCGCTCTGGGCCCTTGAGTGGGCGTGGACCGGAAGGAACCGCCACGAGAAGCAGGGCGGCGAGCCGTCACACCAGGGGCCAGGGGTAACAGTGGCTGTAGGGGTCGGCCTCGGGGAAGGCGCCCAGCTCGAGGAGGCGTTCGGCCCGGCGGCAGACACCGTCGACCTCCTCGTCGTCGAGGAGGGGGACGAGGCCACCAGGCAGCTCGGTCACCAGTCGCGCCACGTCGGCGAGCAACGCCGACGGCACGGGCTCGCCGCCGAACTCCCAGATCACGGTGCGGATCTTCGGGTCGGGGTGGAAGCAGAGGCCGTTGTCGATGCCGTAGACCCGGCCGTCGGCGGTGCGGAGGCAGTGGCCGCTCTTGCGGTCGGTGTTGTTGGCGAGGAGGTCGAAGGCACAGATGGTGCGCAGGGCGTCGTGGGTGGACTCGTCCTGGTGGAGGGTGAAGTAGTGCTGCTCGAAGTCGGCTTCCACGAAGCGCTGCACCGATCCCTCGCCGAGGGGGCCGTCGCGAACGACCGTCTCGGGGACGACGCCCCAGCCCAGCATCTCCGACAGCACCCACGCTGCCGCCTCCCGCCGGTACAGGCCGCGAGGGAAGTCCCACAGGGGGCGCTCGCCCCTGCCGGGCTTGTAGACCGCCAGCATGATCTCGTCGCCGTCGGTGATCTCGACCAGGAAGGTCCCGTTGGAGCTCCACGGCATCCGCCCCTTCACCTCCATCGCCCCCCGGTTCAGGAGGTCCACCACGTCGGGAGCGAGCACGGCGATCAGCCCGATTTGTGGCCGTTGGTCTTGATGCACATGTGGCCGTCGGCGTCGAGTGGTCGGTGGCACAGCGGACACGGCGGGCGGCCCGAGGCGACGAGGGTGGCGGCATGGATGATGAACGCCGCGACCTGGGGCCGGGTGAGCGAGAAGCGGGCCATGCCACCCCCGGGGATCTCGTCGGGGTCGAGCTCCTCGTCGTCGGTGGGGACCTCGTCGGCCCGGAGCACGAGCCGGTCCTCGACCTCGTCGACGGCGACGCCGAGCTGGCCCACGACCCACTCGGCGACGATCGGCTCCACGAGGTCCATCTCGTCGGGCAGCTCGTGGGGCTCGGGGGTGGGGAGGTCGGAGAGCAGCTGGGCCAGGTACTCCGCCAGCGCCGCCACCTGTGCCTTCTCCAGGCGCAGGGTCACCAGGTGGCCGCTGCTGACGCCCTGGAGGTAGAAGACCCGCTGCCCGGGCGGGCCGACGGTCCCGGTGGTGAAGCGGTCGAGGTCGGGCAGGTCGAAGGAGGAGCTCATGATCGGTCCCTAGTGTCCCGAGTCGGTGAACCATTGGCAATGTGAGGCGCAGCGGGCGCTGGTGAGTAGAGTCGAGGTCGATCGCACGGGAGTCCGGCGCACTGGGCTGAGAGGAGGGCTGAGACGGCCCTCGACCGGAGGAACCTGATTCGGGTCATGCCGACGCAGGGAGACGGAGCCATTCCCATACCGAAGTTGCACCTCATCACCCCGCCGGGCATCGACGACACGGTGCTGCGTGTCACTGCGGACGCGCTGGCCGCCGGTGCCCCTCTGGTGCAGGTCCGGACCAAGGACCACTCAGACCGGGTCCGCCTCCACAACGCCGGACTCGTCCGCGAGCGCTGCGCGACGGTCGGGGCTGTGTGCCTGGTGAACGATCGCGTCGACCTGGCCCAAGCGGTGCACGGCGACGGCGTGCACCTTGGCGACGACGACCTGCCCGTCGACGTGGCCCGCCGCATCCTCGGCGACGCCGCGATCATCGGCGCCACCTGCCGCGATCCCGAGGCCGCCCGCCGGGCTGCCGACGCCGGGGCCTCCTACTTGGGTGTGGGCCCCGCCTACGCCACCAGCACCAAGACCGGCCTTCCCGACCCGCTCGGCCCGGCCGGCATCGAGGCCGTCGCCACCGCGGTCGACCTGCCCGTCATCGCCGTCGCCGGTGTCACCGTCGACCGGGTGGCCGAGCTGCTCGATGCGGGCGCCCGGGGCGTGGCCGTGGTGGGCGCGGTGTACTCGGCCCCGGACCCGGCTGCCGCCGTCGACGCCTTGCTCGACGCGCTGGGGGGCCGGCCGTGAGGGTCTCGGTGGTCGGTGGTGGCGTCATCGGTCTGGCCGTGGCCTGGCGCTGTGCCCAACAGGGGTTGGACGTCACCGTCCACGACCCTTCCCCCCACACGGCGGCGGCCCGGGTGGCGGCAGGCATGCTGGCCCCGGTCACCGAGCTGCACTACGGCGAGGAGGACCTCCTCGCCCTCAACCTCGACTCGGCCCGACGGTGGCCTGCCTTCGCCGACGAGCTGGCCGCCGACGCCGGGATGGACCCCGGCTACATGCAGACCGGCACCCTCGCCGTGGCCCGCGACACCGACGACCTCGCCGCCTTCGAGGTGCTGCACGCCTACCAGACCGAGCTCGGGCTGAAGGCCGAGCGCCTCACCTCTCACGAGGTCCGGCGCCGGGAGCCGGCCCTGGCCACCGGGGTGCGGGGCGGCCTCTACGTGGCCGGCGACCACCAGGTCGAGAACCGGCGGCTGATGGCAGCCCTGCTGTCCGCCGCCGAGAGCCGGGGCGTCGAGGTGGTGGTCGATGCTCCTGACGGCCCCGAGGCGCTGGCCGCCATGGACGCCGACGTCGTGGTGGTGGCCGCCGGCTGGGCCTCGGCTCGGCTCCTCCCCGAGCTGCCCATCAGGCCGGTGAAGGGCCAGATCGTTCGGCTGGCCGCCACCGCCCGCTCGGTCCTGCCTACCCACGTGCTGCGTGGGCTCGAGGTCTATGTGGTCCCCCGCCACCACGAGATCGTGGTGGGGGCCACGGTGGAGGATGTGGGCGTCGACACGACCGTCACCGCCGGCGCCGTCCACGAGCTCCTGCGGGCGGCGTGGGAGCTGGTGCCCGGCATCGCCGAGGCCGAGCTGGTCGAGACCGCCGCCGGCCTGCGCCCCGGCACCCCCGACAACGCGCCCGTCATCGGCGCTGTCGACCACCGCACCGTCGTCGCCACCGGCCACTACCGAAACGGGATCCTCCTGGCGCCCGTCACCGCCGACGCCGTCGCCGAGCTCATCGCCACCGGGTCCGGCCCCGACGTGATCACGCCGTTCGGCCCCGGACGCTTCACCGGCGGCCGCGACCGCCGACCGACCGACGCGCCAGAGGAGGCGAGCGCCTGATGAAGCTCTCCGTGAACGGCGAGGAACGCCAGCTGCCCGAGGGAACCACCGTGGCCGACGTGCTCGAGGACCGCACCCGGGGCGTGGCCGTCGCGGTCAACCTCGAGGTCGTGCCCCGCAGCACCTGGTCCGATGCCGTGCTCCACGCCGGCGACCGGGTCGAGATCCTCGAGGCACACCAGGGTGGCTGACGATGTGCACGACGACGCCCTGGTCATCGCCGGCGAGCGGCTCAGCTCCCGGCTCATCACCGGTACCGGGGGCGCTCCCAGCCTCGACGTTCTCGAGCGGGCCCTGCGGGCCTCGGGCACCGAGCTCACCACCGTCGCGATGCGCAGGGTCGAGGCGTCGGCACGGGGGTCGGTGCTCGACATCCTCGAGCGCCTGCACATCCGACCTCTGCCCAACACCGCTGGGTGCTTCACCGCCCAGGAAGCGGTCCTCACCGCCCGCCTCGGCCGCGAGGCCCTCGGCACCGACTGGGTGAAGGTCGAGGTGATCGGCGACGATCGCACGCTCCTGCCCGACACCGCCGAGCTGCTCGTCGCCTGCGAGCAGCTGGTCGACGACGGCTTCGTCGTCCTCCCCTACACCTCGGACGACCCGGTGATCGCCCGACGGCTCGAGGAGATCGGCTGCGCCGCGGTCATGCCTCTCGGCTCGCCCATCGGCAGCGGGGCCGGCATCCGGAACCCCTACAACATCCGCATCATCCGCGAGACCGTCAGCGTGCCGGTGATCCTCGACGCCGGCATCGGAACGGCGTCCGATGCCGCGCTGGCGATGGAGCTCGGCTGCGACGCCGTCCTGCTGGCGTCGGCGGTGACGAGAGCCCGGGACCCCGAGCGCATGGCCCTGGCCATGCGCTTGGCGGTGGAGGCGGGCTGGGCCGCCCGTCACGCCGGGCGCATCCCCACCCGTCTCTACGCTGAGCCGTCCACCCCCTTCGAGGGCATCGCCGATCTCCACGGGGGGCAGACCCCGTGAGGGCCCTGCCCCCGCTGATCGTGCTCACCGACGGCCGGCAGGCCGCCGATGCCGGCCACGACCTGCGGGATGTGGTCGGCGCGGTCATGGACGCGGGCGGCGAGGAGCTGGCCGTGGTCGTGCGCGAGCGCCACCTCCCTCCCGCCGAGCGGGTCGCGCTCATGGCGTGGGCCGGCCAACGTGCCACGGCGAGCGGCAGCCTGGTCATCGCCGCCTCGCCCCCAACCGCTCCCGACCAGGCCGTGCACCTCACTGCCGCCGAGCCGTTCCCGACGAAGCGGCCCCACGTCGTGGGCCGGAGCTGCCACGACGCCGGCGAGCTGCGGGCGGCGGCCTCGGAGGGATGCGACTACGCCACCCTCTCGCCCATCTTCACCACTGACTCCAAGCCCGGGTACGGCCCCGCGCTCGGCGTGACCGCGCTTGGCGGCTCCCCGCTCCCCGTCTACGCCCTCGGCGGGGTCACCGGGGCCAACGCCGGCGCCTGCCGGGAGGCCGGCGCCGTCGGCGTCGCGGTGATGGGCGCCGTCATGGGCTCGTCCGACGCCGCCGCCACCGTCACCCAACTGCTCGACGTCCTCGGAGGACACCGATGAGCCCACCCCCCGTCGCCCTCACCATCGCCGGTTCCGACTCGGGCGGCGGGGCCGGCATCCAGGCCGACCTCAAGACCTTCGCCGCCCTGCGGGTGTTCGGAGCCAGCGCCCTGGCCGCCCTCACCGCCCAGAACACCATGGGTGTGAGGGAGGTCCACGTGGTCCCCCCCGACTTCGTCGTCGCCCAAGTGGAGGCGGTGCTCGACGACCTCCCGGTGGCGGCGGTGAAGACCGGCATGCTGGCCACCGCCGAGATCGTCGACGCCGTGGCCGGCCTGGCCGCCGCAGGCGAACTTCCGAACCTGGTGGTCGACCCGGTCATGGTGTCGTCCACCGGCCACCGGCTCCTCGACGAGCGCGCGGTGGTCTCCTACCGGGAGCGGCTCTTCGCCCATGCCCGGGTCGTGACGCCCAACCTCCGGGAGGCCGAGGTGCTGGTGGGGCGCGAGCTGCCGACCCTTGACGACGTGCGAGCTGCCGCCGCCGATCTGCGGGAGACGGGCTGCGAGGTGGTCGTGATCAAGGGCGGCCACCCCACCGCGGACAGCGGCGACGAGGCCATCGACATCTGGTTCGACGGCTCGGGTCCGCATGAGCTGCGTGGCCCGCGGGTGGCCACCGAGAACAACCACGGCACCGGTTGCTCGTTCGCCTCGGCCATCGTCGCCCGCTTGGCCCACGGCGACGACGTCCCCACCGCGCTGGCGACGGCCAAGGTCTACGTGGCCCGGGGCCTGGCCGGCGGCATCGGCTGGCGCATCGGCGCCGGCCACGGCCCCATCGACCACTTCGGCTGGGAAGCCGAACGGACGGGAGAGAACCGGTGAGCGCGGCCGCTGCCATCGCCGCCCTCCTGGCGACCCTCGCGCTCTTCGCGGTGGTGGGGACCACCAGCAGGTCGCGGCCCACCTCCCGCGACGACTACCTCGTGGCCCGCTCCTCGCAGCGGACCGCGCCCCTCGCCCTCAGCCTCTACGCCTCGGGCATGGGAGTGTGGATCCTGTTCACCCCACCCATCGTGGCCGCCTTCACCGGGGTGCTTGGCGCAGTGGGCTACGCCCTGGCCGCGGCGGCGCCGCTGGTCGCCTTCGCCGTGCTGGGCCCCCGGGTCCGGCGCTCGGCCCCGGCGGGCATCACCCTCACCGACTGGGTGCGCCTCCGCTACGGCCGGTCGTTCCAGGCGTACGTGGCCGTGGTGGCCGTCTTCTACATGTTCATGTTCCTGACCGCCGAGCTCACCGCCATCGGACAGGTCCTGGCCCTGCCGAGCTTCGGGGCGACCGAGCCGTGGATCGCCATCGTCGGCACCGCTGTCGTGACCACCGGGTACACCGCCTACGGGGGTCTGCCGGCGTCGCTGCGCACCGACCGCTGGCAGGGCTGGCTGGTCCTGGTCCTGCTCGCGGGCGGGCTGGCGGCCATCGTGTTCCACGTCGATGCCCCCGTGCGGGCCGCGGTCGATGGCGGCCTCACCCGCGTCGACCGGGTCGGGCTCGAGACCGTTGCCGTGCTGGTCATCGCGGTGGCGGCCGCCAACCTGTTCCACCAGGGCTACTGGCAGCGCATGTGGGCAGCCACCGACGAGCGGGCGCTGCGCTCCGCGGCGGGCACCGCCGCGGGACTGACCCTGGTGACCGTGTTGGCCGTCGGCCTCACCGGCGTGGTCGCCGCCGGCCTGGGCGGGCGTGCGGTGCCGTTCTTCGATCTCCTGGCCGAGCTGCCCGGCGGCCTGCGGCTCCTGATCGTCGTGCTCGGCGTGGCCCTCGTGGCTTCGAGCGTGGACACCCTCGAGAACGGGATGGCGGCCCTCGTCGCCCAGGACGTGACCGATCGCCGGCTCGGCATGGGAGCGGCCCGGGTCGTGACCGCCGCCCTCGTGGTGCCGGCGTGTGTCATCGCCGTGCAGGGCCTCGACATCCTGCGGCTGTTCCTCATCGCCGACCTGGTGGCAGCCGCCACCGTGGTGCCGGTGTTCCTGGGCCTCGGGCGCCGGGTGGGCGGTGGCGGGGCCATCGCCGGGTCGATGGCCGGGTTGGCCGCCGTGTTCGTGCTCGGGGCGGTGACCGGTGACGGCCTCGCCGGAGGATGGGCGCTGCTCACGATCGCCGAGTCTCCCGTCCTCGACCTGGGCGCCTTCGTGACCGCGCCGCTGGTCTCGACCGTGGTCGCCCTGGCGTGGCCGGGCTCGCGAGAGCGGGCCCCCTCAGCCGGTGAAGGTCATGGCCCAGAAGGTCGCCTCGTGCCCGACGGTGAGGGCGATGACCTGCCGAGCGGCGTCGACCTCCGCGGCTGAGGCCTCCGCCAGCGACCGGTCGGCCGCCGTCTCGAGCCGGGCGACGAAGGCGGCGAAGGCGGCGTCGGTCCAGTGCTCGACGAAGGGCCGGTAGGCCGGAGCACCCGGTAGCGCGCTTCGCCAGGCCTCCAGATAGGTGGCCTCGACCGCCCACATGGCGGACAGACCCACGGGATGGGGCCTGCCCGCCGCGTGCAGCAGGTGTGCGTTGTAGGCCTCGGTCGCGGCCAGCGCCTCGGCCGGGATGGCAAGCGCCCGCTCGGTGCCGAGCTCCTCGAACCACTCGACCTCGGCGACGAAGGCGGCGATGCCGTCCGAGATGAGAGCCAGATCGTCGGTCGGGGCATCGACCAGCAGCAGGCCCCAGGCCCGGGTGAGCGTCTCGACGAAGAGCCGGTCCTGCTCGAGCCACCGGTCGAAGGCTGCCGCGGGGAGCGAGCCGTCGGCGGCCCCGTCGAGGAACGGGTGGCTGGTCGCGGCCGTCCATCCGGCGGGGTCGAGAGCAGCGAGGTCGCGCACGGTGGTGGTCATGCCCCGGCTCCGTGGGCGGCGGCGAAGAACGCCAGCTCGAGCTCCATGGCCCGCCGGTAGTGCAAGGCGATCGCTTCGTCGTCGCCGCCGAGGCGGTCGAGGAGACCCTCGAGCCCGGCGGCCAGCTCCTGGAAGCCGGGGGCGGCGTAGGTGTGCACCCACTCGGCATAGGGGCTGCCGGCGTCGACGAGGGGGAGCAGCTCGGTGCCCAGCCAGGCGTAGAGCCGCATGCACGGCGTCATGGCGGCACACACGTGGCCCACCGGCTCGAGGGCCGCGACCCGGAGCAGGAAGTCGGTGTAGGCCGAGGTGGCGGGGGCGGGGGCCGGATCGAGGTCGACCCCCCAACGCTCGGCGTAGCCGGCGTGCAGGCGCAGCTCGTCGAAGCCGCCGTCGAGCAGGCCCTTGAACTCCTCGAGGCTGCGACGGTCGGGCGCCCTGGCCACGCACAGGGCGTAGGCCCGCACGAAGGCCTCGAGGAAGGCGGCGTCTTGACCCACGTAGAAGCAGAAGGCCCCCCGGTCGAGTGTTCCGTCGGCGATCCCCCGGAGGAAGGGGTGGTCACGGCAGGCCTCGGCCAGGTCGCGGTTGGCGTCGAATCGCTCACTCGCCTTCATGGCGGCGAACTTAGGACACGTCGTGGTTCCAGCCGGACAGGGGTGTTGGCTCGGGCTCCGTTGCGCACCGACCGGGAAGGCCTAGGAGGGGGCGAGGGTGGTCAGCGGTCCGGTGATGGAGTTCACGGTGAGCACCGTCGGGCCGGCCGTGCCGTAGGCGATGGCGGTCACCGAGCAGGGCGACACCACGATGCGCTGGAAGAGGTCGAGGTGGGTGCCGAGGGCGTCGGCCACGGCGGCTTTGATCGGGTCGGCGTGCGAGACGGCGACCACCACCCCGCCGCGGTGCGCCTCGACGAGAGAGGCGACGGCGCCGGTCATGCGGGCCTGCATCTCCACGAACGACTCGCCACCGGGGAAGCGGAAGCCGCTCGGGTAGCGCTGCACGGTGGTCCACTCGGGCAGCTTGGAGAGCGCCTTCAGCTCCCGACCCGTCCAGTCGCCGAAGTCGCACTCGATGAGGCCCTTCGTGGTGCGGACCCGCAGCCCGCGGGCCTTGGCGATCGGTGCCGCGGTCTCGCGAGTGCGCTCCATGGGGGACGCGTAGACGGCGTCGACCCGCTTCAGCTCGCCGAGGCGGGCGGCGACCGCGTCGGCCTGCTCTCGGCCGCTGTCGGCCAGGTGGAGCCCCGGGGCCCGGCCGGGCAGGGTGGCGCCGGTGGTGGGCGTCTGGCCGTGGCGGACGAAGAGCACCAGGGTCGAGGGCGGTGGCTTGGCCCCGCGCGGCGACCGGGAGCGTGAGGTCGTGGAGGCGATGGGGCCAACCTACCGTGCAGGGGTGGACTCCCTTCAGCGCCTGCACGACGAGATCGTCGACTGCCGGGCATGCCCGCGACTGGTGGCGTGGCGGGAGGAGGTCGCCCGCACCAAGCGGGCGTCGTTCGCCCACGAGGACTACTGGGGCCGGCCCGTCCCGGGCTTCGGCGATCCCGATGCGACCGTGTTGGTCGTCGGTCTGGCGCCGGCCGCCCACGGTGCCAACCGCACCGGGAGGGTCTTCACCGGCGACCGGTCAGGCGACTGGCTCTTCCGCGCCATGCACCGGGCCGGCTTGGCCAACCAGCCCACGAGCGTGAGCGCCGACGACGGGCTGCGGCTCACCGGCGCCTGGGTTAGTGCCGCCGTCCGGTGCGCCCCGCCCGCCAACAAGCCCACGCCCGAGGAGCGCGACACGTGTCGCCCGTTCCTCGAGCGGGAGTGGGCGCTGCTCGACCGGGTTCGGGTGGTGGTCGCCCTGGGGTCCTTCGGCTATCAGGTGGCCGCTGGGCTGGCGGCGCTGCGCCCCCGGCCGCGCTTCGGCCACGGGGTGGAGGTGCTCGCCGGGGGCCGGACGATCATCTGCTCGTACCACCCGAGCCAGCAGAACACCTTCACCGGCACGCTCACCGAGGAGATGCTCGACGCCGTGTTCAGTCGGGCGCGGGACCTGTCGGTGGCGCCGCCTCGCTGAGCCGGTCGGCCCGGTCGCGCCGGGTGGCGATCACGTCGAGGGCGACCATGCGCCCGCCGACGATCGACATGAGGGCGCCGAAGAGGACGGCGGACAAGGTGGGGTCGAGGCCGATCGAGACGCGCGAGGCGCCGAAGGCGGTGATGACGCCGCCGATGCCCACCGCGGCGGCGACGCGCAGGTCGGTGTTGCCGTGGTGGCGGTTGCGGTAGGTGCCGAGCAACGCGGTGGGGAGGATGACCAGGAGCGACGTGCCCTTGGCCACCACCGCGCTCATGCCGAGCAGCAGCATCATCGCCGGCACCATGACGATCCCGCCGCCCACGCCGAGCAGGCCGGAGAGCACGCCGGCGACGAGGCCGATCACCACTGCGCTCCAGTCGGGCAGCAGGGCGTCGCCCCGCTCGGCCACGCCGCCGGGGGCGAGGAGGAAGCGCAGGCCGGTGGCCACCAGGATGGCGGCGAAGCCGACGCGCAGGGTGCGCTGGGGCAGCACCGACAGCAGGTGGGTGCCGATCCAGGCTCCGACGAGGCTGCCCGAGACGAGCAACGCGGCCACCGCGAAGCTCACCTTGGCGTCGAGCAGGTAGCCGAGGGCGCCGGCGGCGGCGATGGGGACGATGGCCGCCAGGGAGACGCCGTGCGCCATGCGCTGCGTCATCTTCGTCAGGCCGGTGAGGCCCGGCACGATCACGATGCCGCCCCCGACCCCGAAGAGGCCGGAGAGGGCACCGGCGATGGCACCCACCAGGCCGGAGCGGCCCACGCTGGGACCCGGCTCCCCGGCCCGGCGGGTGGTCATCGTGAGGTCAGCCGCTCAGCTGAGGCGCTCGACGATCATGGCCATGCCCTGGCCGCCGCCGACGCACATGGTCTCGATCCCGAAGGTCTTGTCCAGCGTCTGGAGGTCGTTGAGCAGGGTGGTCATGATGCGAGCGCCGGTCTGGCCGAAGGGGTGGCCGAGGGCGATGGCCCCGCCGTTGGGGTTGAGCTTGTCCTCGATGGAGATGCCGAGCTCGTCGCACACGGGGATCACCTGGGCGGCGAAGGCCTCGTTGAGCTCCACCACGTCGATGTCGTCGATGGTCATGCCCGCCTGGGCGAGGACCTTCTTGACGGCCTCGATGGGACCGACGCCCATGATCTCGGGGGCGAGGCCGGAGACCGAGGAGGCGACGATGCGGGCGAGGGGCTTGATGCCGAGGGCCTTGGCCTTGTCGGCGCTCATGACCACCACGGCGGCGGCGCCGTCGTTCAGCGGGCAGGCGTTGCCGGCGGTGACCTTTCCGTCCTCCTTGAAGACGGGCTTGAGGCTGCCCAGCTTCTCGAGGGTGGTGCCGGCGCGGGGGCCGTCGTCCTTCGAGACGACGGTGCCGTCGGGGAGGGTGTAGGGGCTGATCTCGCGGTCGAAGAAGCCGTTCTCCTGGGCGGCCACGGCCCGGTCCTGGCTCAGCTTGGCAACCTCGTCCATGCGCTCGCGCGAGACCTTGAACTGCTCGGCCACGTTCTCGGCCGTCATGCCCATGGGGATGTAGACCGAGCTGATGAAGTCGTTGCCGCCGGGGATGAACCGGGGGTTCATGTCGTCCTTCTGGAAGCCACGACCGCCGGTGCGGCTGACGCTCTCCACGCCGGCGGCGACGTAGCAGTCGCCCTCGCCGGCCTTGATGGCGTGGAAGGCCATGCGGATGGTCTGCAGCGACGAGGCGCAGAAGCGGTTCACGGTGGTGCCGGGCACGGTGTCGGGCAGGCCGGCGAGGAGGGCGATGTTGCGGCCCACGTTCATGCTCTGCTCACCGGCGCCGTTGGCGGCACCGACGATGACGTCCTCGACGTCGGCCGGGTCGAGGCCGGGGACCTTCTTCATGGCCTCGGCCACGATGAAGCCACCCATGTCGTCGGGTCGCGCCTCGGCGAGGGAGCCCTTGAAGGCTCGGCCGATGGGCGTACGGGCGGTTGAGACGATGACTGCCTCGGGCATGTGTGGACTCCCCCTGTGGGTGCTGATTCGCGGGTCGGACGTGCGTGAGCGAGCGTAACCAGCCTGTCCGGGCCCCCGACAATCCGGTCAGGAGGCGGGCAGCACGCCCGGTGCCGCCACCGCGGTGGCGGGCCAGCGGGCGCGGCTCTTCCCGGCCAGCTTGTGCATGAGCTCGATGGCACCGGGGTCATCGTCACCAGGACGGCCGATGATGGAGCCGTCCTCGAGCATCTTGATGATGATCTCGCGCCCGAGGTCGGTGCGGACCACGGTGAGGGTCCAGTCGGGGTACTGGCCGATGCCGCCGGTGGAGATGTCGGCGTGCTCGGCGGCGAAGTCGGGGCAGAACAGGCAGCCCTCGCGCGTCCAGGCGTGGCACTCCTTGAGCGGGACCTCGCGGTAGGTGCCGTCCTTCATCCAGAGCTGGAACACGCCCTTGATGTTCATCTTGGCGATCTCGGCCTTGGGCAGGTCGTACTTGGCCTCGAAGAGCTCCTCGAAGATGGCGTCGTCGAACGTCTTCGAGCACAGCAGCCCGATGTTGAGGGCGAACTTGCGCCCCAACTTGCCGATCTTGCGGGAGCTCATGGTGGGCAGCGCCGAGGTCTGGCAGCCCATGCCGACGAGGGCCAGCTTCTCGGCGCCCCCCTCGATGGCCTCGTCGTAGGCCAGCGTGTTGGCCGAGTAGGTGTAGCGGCTGCCGGCCGAGCGGACGACGTCGTCGGCGTTGCGGGCCACGCCCGGCGTGGCCGTCCAGCCGGTGTCGCCCTCGAGGTACGACACGAGGGCGGCGTCGATGTAGCCGTGATCCAGGGCCCAGATGAGGATGGCCGACACGAGGCCGCCGTCCTGGCCCTTCTCGTGGATGAAGTCGTCGGAGGCGCGGGCGAGGATCACGTCCTTGCTGATGCCCGCGATCTCGTCGGGCTGGCGCTCGCGGCCGAACATGTAGGTGTCGGCTTCGATCTCCCATGCCCGGAAGCGGGGGCAGGCCCGGGTGCAGCTGGTGCAGCCCTTCTGGCCGTGGATGCAGTCGTCGTCGCCCAGCTCCTCCTCGAGGTGGAAGGGCCGGTAGCCGCCCTGGTTGTGGTCGTAGCCGATGACGTCGTGGGGGCAAGAGATGACGCAGGCGGCGCAGCCGGTGCAGAGGCCGCTGGTGATCACCTCGGCATAGAGCTCGGCCCACTGGGCGGTCCAGCGTTCCCTCTTCGATGCGGGCGGTGGGGCGTCCTCGGTCACTGCCATGGGCCGATCCTATTGGCGCGGCGCGGACTGGCCGGCAGTTGGGTTCGACCCTGCAGGCGGGCAAGATTGGCGGATGGACCTCACGTACCCGCCCGAAGCAGAAGAGTTCCGCAGCGAGATCCGCGCCTGGCTCGAGGCCAACCTGCCCGACGGCTGGTTCGACGACGACTTCGACCTCGAGGGCGAGGCGCGAGAGCAGTTCAACAAGGAGTGGACCAAGAAGCTCTACGAGGGCGGCTGGATCTGCTCGACCTGGCCCCAGGAGTACGGCGGCAAGGGTCTAAGCACCATCCAGGCCGTGGTCCTCAACGAGGAGTTCAGCGGGGCCAACGCCCCGATGCGCGCCGACTTCTTCGGCGACACCCTCGTCGGCCCCACCATCCTCCAGTGGGGCACCGAGGAGCAGAAGCAGGAGTTCCTCCCGAAGATCCTCTCGGGCCAGATCGCCTGGTGCCAGGGCTTCTCCGAGCCGGAGTCCGGCTCCGACCTCGCCTCGCTGAAGTGCAAGGCCGAGCTCGACGGTGACGAGTGGGTCATCAACGGCCAGAAGGTCTGGACCACCCAGGCCCAGCACGCCGACTACGTGTTCCTCCTCGCCCGCACCGACCAGAGCGTCTCCAAGCACGCCGGCATCTCCTACCTGCTGGTGCCCATGCACCAGGACGGCGTCGAGATCCGCCCCATCATCCAGCCCGACGGATCCGGCGAGTTCAACGAGGTGTTCTTCACCGACGCACGCTGCCCCAAGGACGCGGTCGTGGGTGGCGTCAACAACGGGTGGAAGGTCGCCATGACCACCCTCGGCTTCGAACGGGGATCCTCGGCCACCACCGGCTACCGCCGCTTCGAGCGCGAGCTCGACGTGATCATGGAGCGGGCCAAGCGCAACGGGAAGATCGACGACCCGGTCATCCGCCAGCGCCTCATGGAGGCCCACACCAAGGTCCAGATCATGAAGGTGAACGGCTGGCGCAGCCTCTCGGCGGTGCTGCACGACAAGAAGGACATGGGCGTCGCCGCCCTCGGTGCCACCAACAAGATGTTCTGGTCCGAGTACCACCGCGACGTCATGGAGCTGGCCATGGACATCCTGGGCATGGACGCCCAGATCCTCACCGGCGACTCCGGTGAGGACAACATCCCCGGGATGATGCGCTCCGGCCGTGGGCGCGACGACTACCCGGTCAGCCCGCTGCAGGCGGCCTTCTTCTTCTCCCGCTCCGAGACGATCTGGGGCGGCACCGCCGAGGTCCAGCGCAACATCGTCGGCGAACGGGTCCTCGGACTGCCCAAGGAGCCCAAGGCGGAGTCCGAGAAGCGCGACAAGGAGAAGGACCAGGCGAAGGCCTGAGGTCGGCGTGTCGGCCGCCTTGTGTGCTCGTCGGGCGACGGTGGCATGGTGAGGGGACACCTTCTGACCACGACGAGAGAGGTCGACACCCATGGCCACCGAGTGCCCCGCCGCCGACGGCTCCAGCCCCCGCACGACCAGCTTCGACGGGCCCCCGCCGATGTGCATCGACCCGTCCAAGCGCTACACCGCCGAGATGGAGACGTCGCTCGGGACCATGGTGATCGCCCTCGACGCCGACGCCGCGCCGAACGCGGTGAACAACTTCGTGTTCCTGTCCCGCTACCACTTCTACGACGGCGTGGTCTTCCACCGCATCATCCCGGGCTTCATGTGCCAGGGCGGCGACCCCGAGGGCAGCGGCCGCGGGGGTCCCGGCTACCGCTTCGCCGACGAGCTCCCCAAGCCGGGCCGCTACGAGATCGGCTCGGTGGCCATGGCCAACGCCGGACCCAACACCAACGGCAGCCAGTTCTTCCTCGTGAGCGGTCCGTCCGGGGTGGGCCTGCCGCCGCAGTACTCGCTGTTCGGCAAGATCGTGAAGGGCCTCGACGTCCTCGACCAGATGGAGAAGGTGCCCACCGGCTCCGGCGACCGCCCCAAGGAGGACGTCGTCATCCGTTCGGTCACCATCACCGAGTCCGACTGACGGCCGCCCCGCCTCGTGCCGGCCACGGCTGACCGACGGACCGGGCGGCTGCCATCCCCCGGCGGGCTGGCGCTGGTGGCCCTGGTGGTCACTGCAGCATCGGCGGTCGGGGCGGTGCCTCGGTGGCAGGGGTTGCCCCACCTGGTGGGGTTGCCCCCGCTCGACGTCATCGCCGACATCCGGTTCCTCCTGGTCCACGCCACCGGGCTGCCCACGTTCATCGCCGGCGTGGTGGTGTCGGTGGCCGTGCGGTCGCTGGTGCTCGCATCGCTGCTGGGCGGCATCACCCGGGCGCGGGTGCTCTTCGCCCTCCGCTTCTACCTCGTCGTGCTGGTGCCGGCCGGGCTGGCGGCGACCCTGTCGTTCGCGTCGATGGCCGTGCTCTACTACCTCTTCTTCTGGCTGGGGTGGGGGTTCACCGTCATCCTGGCGATGACCACCGGCGCCGGCCCCTGGATGGGCGGCGCCCGGTTACGGACCGCGTTCGCCACCTCGGTTCGCCGGGGGTTCCGCTCCGGGACGATCGGTTGCTACCTGGCCCTGCTGACGGTGCTGGGGGCGGTCGCCGACCTCGGCGGCGAGGTGGGGGCCGTCGTCGTCGTGCCGCTCTCGGCGGCACTCACCTGGGGTGCCGTGGTGGTGCTCAGGCTCGACCCCCCGCGCACCCGTGTGCCCCGTCGGGTCGTCGCCACCGTGCCGGCGGCGGGCATCGTCGCTCTCGCCGTCGTGGTGGTCACGGGGCCGGCGGGGCCGGTCGACCGACCGTCGGCGAGGGCTCAGGAAGGCTCGATCATGCTCATGTCGGGTGTCGACTCGTCGTCGGGTCGGGGGGCGATCCTCGAGATCGACCCGGCGGTCATGGGGTGGACCTGCGAGCAGACGATCCACTTCTCCTATGCCGGCCCGGGGGACGGGCAGCCGCAGCGGCAGGCGCAGTGTCCGATCGAGCAGGGGGCGCCGTACGGGCCGCAGGACACGCTGCGCAGCCGCGAAGACCTGGTCGGGTTCCTGGAGGCGCAGTCCGCCGAGCTCGACCCGCCCGGCGTGGTGGTCGGCCACTCACAGGGGGCCTGGCTGGTGTGGGACGCCGCCTCCCTCGACCGGCTCCCCAACACCGACCTGATCGTGCTCGTGGGGTCGTTCTCCGAGAACCGGGTGACCTATCCGGCGGCGGGTGAGCAGGGCCCGGGAGCGGTGGGACGAGGGCTGCTCGGGCTGCTCCTGTCGACCCCGCCAGTCGGCGGGATGACCGTGTTCGAGCCCGACTCGCCCCTCGGTCATGAGTGGCTGGCACACCCCGACCGGATCGAGCGCACCCTGGCCCGGCCGCTGCCCGACGGCATCCGCGCCGTCAGCGTGGCCAGCGCCTTCGACCTCCCGCTGCTACCCGGCACCCACCGCATCGACGGCGCCGTCGACGCCTGCCCCGTGCCGGTCACCCACCCGAACCTGCCATACGCCGAGGAGCTGCAGGAGGTGATCGCCCGGGCTGCCGCCGGCGAGCCGCTGCCGGGGTGCCCGGCGTGGCGAACGGCCATCGGCCCGTTGTTCCGCCACTTCGCACCGCCGCCGTCGGTGGGTGCGTCCACCGGGTAGGTGACGCTCACGGCTCGCCTGACACCAACGTCAGTCGTCGGCGTAGGGTCGAGGCATGTCGATCGCGATCACTGATGACCACCGGGCACTGGCCGACACGGCCGCCGACCTCCTCCTGAAGCGGAACGCACGCGGTGCGGCGCGCCAGTTGCTCGACGCCCCCGACGAGTCGATGCCTGCGCTGTGGGACGATGTCGCCGGCCTCGGCTGGCTCGGCCTGCACCTGCCCGAGGAGCACGGCGGCTCCGGCTACACGCTCGAGGAGCTCGTGATCGTGGTGGAGGAGATGGGCCGAGCAGTGGCGCCCGGGCCCTTCGTCCCCACGGTGATCGCCAGCGCGGTGATCGCCGCCGCCGGCGATGACGACCTCAAGGCCAAGCTCCTCCCGGGTCTGGCCGAAGGCTCGACCGTGGGCGCTGTCGCCCTCGACGGCGCGGTCAGCGTGAGCGGGGGCACGGTCTCCGGCGACGCCGGCGTGGTGATCGGCGGCGGGTTGGCCGACGTGCTGGTGGTCGCCGCCGGCGACGACGTGGTCGTGGTCCAGGTGGGCCCGGGCGTCGACATCGAGGTGCCCCCGAGCCTCGACCCCACCCGTCGAGCGGCGCGGGTGACCCTCGACGGGGCGAGCGCCACAGTCCTCGTCGGCGCCCGTCCCCTCCTCATCGACCTGGCCCGGGTGATCCTCTCGGCCGAGGCCGTCGGCGTGGCGCGGGAGTGCACCCAGCTGGCCGCTGCCTACTCCAAGGAGCGGATCCAGTTCGGCCGCCCCATCGCCATGTACCAGGCGGTGAAGCACCACTGCGCCAACATGGCCGTGGCCACCGAGCTGGCGACCTCGGCGGTGTGGGACGCCGCTCGCGCCGCCCGGACCGGTGGCGACCAGCTTCGCTACGCCGCCGCCGTGGCCGCCTCTCTCGCGGCGCCGGCCGCCGACCTGTGCGCCAACCTCAACACCCAGGTGCACGGCGGCATCGCCATCACCTGGGAGCACGACGCCCACCTCTACATGCGCCGCGCCACCACGCTGCTCACGGTCCTCATCCCGGGCCGGGCCGCGGCCGACGTCGCCGACCTCACCCGAGCCGGCGTCGTCCGGGCCAAGGCTGTCGAGCTCCCGCCCGAGGCCGAGCCCATCCGCGAGGAGGTCCGTGCCTTCGCCGAGAGCATCAAGGGCCTCTCGGCCGAGGAGCAGCGGACCCGGCTGATCGAGACCGGCTACGTGATGCCGAGCTGGCCCAAGCCCCACGGGCGGGCCGCCGGCGCCGTCGAGCAGCTCGTCATCGAGGAGGAGTTCGCCGCCGCCGGTGTCACGCGTCCCGGCTACGGCATCACCGGGTGGGTCATCCTCACCCTGATCCAGTACGGCACCGAGGACCAGGTGGCCCGCTGGGTCAAGCCTGCCCTCGACCAGGACGTCAGCTGGTGCCAGCTCTTCAGCGAGCCCGACGCCGGCTCCGACGCCGCCGGCGTCAAGACCAAGGCCACCCGCGTCGAGGGGGGCTGGCTCGTCAGCGGGCAGAAGGTCTGGACCAGCGGTGCCCACGAGGCCGGCATGGGCTTCGCCACCGTGCGCACCAACCCCGACGTGCCCAAGCACGACGGCATCACGATCATGGTCATCGACATGCACGCCGAGGGCGTCGAGGTCCGGCCCCTGAAGATGACCACCGGCAACTCGTCGTTCAACGAGGTGTTCTTCAACGAGGTGTTCGTCCCCGACGACGACGTCGTCGGCCCCGTCGACGGCGGGTGGACGGTGGCCCGCGCCACCCTCGGCAACGAGAGCGTGAGCATCGGCGGCGGCCAGGGAGGCATGTCCATGCCCGGATCGGCGCTGGTGACGCCCTTCGACGCCCACCCCGAGCGCCTGACCGGCGGCGCCGCCCGAGTGGGCCGCTACGCCGCCCAGCACCAGGCCATGGGCCTGCTCAACCTGCGCAGCGTCAACCGGGCCGTCTCCAGCGCGGAGCCCGGTCCAGAAGGGGCGATCACCAAGCTCGTGCTGTCCGAGCTGGGGCACGAGGCCGCCGCCATCCTCACCGAGCTCAACGGGCCCGACGCCGCCTTCATGGACGGCCCCGGTGGGATGAGCAACATGCTCGTCCTCATGCACCGCGGCATGTCGATCGCCGGTGGCACATCCGAGATCAAGCGCAACCAGATCGGCGAGCGGATCCTCGGCCTGCCCCGTGACCCGTTGCTCAAGTAGCGGCGGTCACTGTGGGTGGCGCCCTCGGCAGGACTCGAACCTGCGCACACGCCTCCGGAGGGCGATGCTCTATCCGCTGAGCTACGAGGGCGGGACGTTCTGACGGTGGCTGGGCCTCTCGGCCCGCCGCCGGTGCGAAGGGCCATGGTAGCGGCCCCGGCCGGCGCCCGGTCCCGCGCCGGATCGCCGATCCAAGGTGTCGGATCAACGCCCCCCCGGCGGGTCGGTCTCCACCTGGGCACTACCGTGCACCGCCAGCAGCCTGCCGATGAGGGGTCGACCCGGATGGAGCTCACGTTGGTCGCCCTCGTCGCGGCGATGGTCGCGACGTTGGCGGGGGCTGCCATCCAGGGGTCCATCGGGTTCGGCATGAACCTCGTCACCGTCCCGGTGCTCGCGCTGCTGGTTCCCGAGGCGCTCCCGGTCGCGGTGATCCTCCTCGGCCTCCCGATCTCGGTGACCATGCTGCGCCACGAGCGTGCGGCGGTCGACCGTGCCGGGGTCATGTGGATCATCTGTGGGCGGCTCCCCGGTTCGGCCGTGGGGGCATGGGTCGCTGCAACGGTGGCTGTCGAGACGCTTCAGCAGCTCGTGGGCGTGGTCATCCTGTGCTTCGTGATCGCGAGCATCGCGATGCCGCCGGTGCCGGTGCGACGTGGGACACAGGTGCTGACCGGCGCGGTGTCGGGCGTGACCGGCACCGCAGCGGGCATCGGTGGACCACCGCTGGCCCTGCTGTACCAGCACCACACGGGTCCGACCATGCGGTCGACGCTGGCCGCGTCGTTCTTCGTCGGCACCTTCGTGTCGATGGTGGCTCTCGGCATCGCGGGCGCCGTCGGCGCGGGTCCGGTCCTCCTCGGGCTCGTGCTGGCGCCCGTCGTCGTCCTTGGCTCCCACTTCGGTCGCCGTTCTCACGCGTTCCTCGCCCGGGGGTGGCTGCGCTCGGCGGTGCTGGTGTTCTCGGCGGTCTCGGCGGCGGTGGTCATTGCCGACTCACTGACCTAGAACAGTTGCCATGCTGGGTCCACCCACCGCCATCCCCCCTGCAACCACGGAGGTCCGGTCATGAGCGACCCCTCGCCACGTCGTGTCGCCATGATCTCGGCGGCCGGGACCTATGCCGGACCTGCCCTCGCCCGGCTCCTCGCCGGCCGTGGCCACGATCTCGTCCTGGGCGATCCCACCCCTGCCCTCGTCGACGAGCTACGGGCGGTGGGGTCCGAGGTGGCCGTCGTCGACGACGTCGCCGACCTGGCCACCGATGGCGCCACCGAGCGGCTGGTCGACGCCGCCCGCGAACGGTTCGGTCGCCTCGACGCCGCCACCATGGCCTCGGGCGTCATCGTCACCGGCCGGTTCGCCGACGCCACGGTCGACGACCTCCACCTGGCGGTCCGCGGTTGCATGGAGGCGCCCTTCCGCTTCCTCAAGGCCGTGGTCCCGGCCATGGTCGATGCCGGCGGCGGGCAGGTGCTGGTCCAGACGAGCGCGGCGGGTGCGCGGACGACGCCGGGAGCCCCGCTGTACTCCGCGGCTCGCGCCGGGGCGAACCACCTCGTCCGCAACGTCGCCGGCGAGGTCGCCCGCCACGGCGTGCAGGTCAACGCCGTCGGCACCAACTTCATGGACTTCCCCGCCTTCTTGAAGGCCAGTGGCGCCGAGACCCCCGAGGGGCGAGAGCGGGTCGAGGCCATGGTCCCGATGAGGCGCCTCGGCGCACTCGAGGAGTTCGCCGCCTTCTGCGCCGTCTTCCTCGACGGCACCAGCGGCTTCACCACCGGTCAGTTCGTCCCCTACGCCGGCGGGTGGGCGTAGCCGCCGGTCACGCTCGAAGGCGGGCAGAAGCTCCGCTGACGTGACTAGAATTCTGGTCATGTCTGATGTGGTGCTCTCGCTGGCGGAGATCAAGAAGCGGCTCTCCGAGATCGTCGACGGTGTCGAGGGCCGTCACGATCGCGTTGTGCTCACCCGCCACGGCCGACCCGCAGCCGTGATCCTGAGCCCCGATGACCTCGAGTCGCTCGAGGAGACCCTGGATCTCCTGTCGGACCCGGAGGCGATGCGTGAGATCCGCGAGGCCGAGGCAGCGGTCGACGCTGGCGACGTGGTGACCGCCGATGAGCTCCGTGCCACGTACCTGAAGCGCTGATGTCGTGGACGCTGGTGGTCGCTGCACCAGCAGAGCGGTCACTTGCTCGACTCACTGAAGGCGTCGCTGCCGCGGTCATCGAGTTCATGCTCGGCCCACTGACCGAGGCACCGACCGCCGTCGGGAAGCCGCTGCAACGGGAGCTCTCGGGCTACTGGTCGGCCCGACGCGGCTCCTATCGCGTCATCTACCGGCTGGACGACGACCAACGACGAATCGTCGTCGTCCGCATCGAACACCGAAGCGACGTCTACCGGCGGAGATAGGTCCTCCAGCACCCGCGCGGCGTCGTCACAGCGTCCGGATCGTCACCGAGATGTCGAGCACCTTCTCCCTGGGCCATCGACGATCGGTCGTGACTCCGGTCCCCCGATCGGGTCGCGCGCCCTCTACCCTTCGCTGGGTGAGCGAGCGGAGGTGGCAGGTCGTGGCGGCGGTGGTCGCGGTGGGCGTGCTCGTCGCGCTCGGCCGTCTCCTCCTGGCGCTGACCGACAGCGACGAGGGTCCTCGCAGGGTGTCCTCGAGCGCTGACTCCCTCTCGGTGCGCGACGCCATCAGCCGTCAGATCCCCCGGTCGGTGCCCGTCACCGGCTTCGCCTTCGTCGACGAGGACGGGTCGCTGCGCCTGTGCGATGGCCGGGAACCGGGGTCGCCGCCCCAATGCATCGGGCCGTGGCTCGACGTCACGGGGATCGACCCGGGCCGGCTCAACCTGCGGCGGAGCGACCCGCCCACCGGGGTCTCGTGGTCGCGCGGCCCGGTGGTGCTGGCGGGCGTGGTCCAGCCGGGCCGCCTCCTCGCCGAGGAGATCGTGTCGTGAGCTTCGGGCGCCGAGCGGTGTCGGTGCTGCTGGTCGCCTCGCTGCTCGCGTCGTGCAGCGGCGACGACGGCGGGACCGACGAGACAGGCGAGGTGGACCCCCAGGTCGTCCGCGACTCGATCAACCTGGTCGCCTCAGACGGCACCACGGCGATCGCGTTCTCGGTGCGGCTGGAGGGCCTCCCCCCGGACTTCGGAGACCTCTCGGTCACCGGCGAGGGGCTGGCGTCGCTGGACCACGATGGCGCCCGCATCGAGTTGGAGGTCAGCGAGGGGATGGCCGAGGTCGTCGGAGCTGAGGCCGGCGTGGTCGAGCTCGTCGACGACGGCACCGAGGCGGTGGTCCGGGCCCAAGGGGAGCCGTGGCGTCAGGTCACCGGCGAGGCGCGGCAGGGTGGCGGTGGCGGTTTCACCCTCATCCGGGGCACCGACGCCCTCGCCGGCGTGCGCTTCATGGAGCGGGCGGTGGTAACCGCCCGCCTCCTCGGGTCGAACGACGTGCGGGGCCGGCCAGCCACCCGGTACCTGGTGACGCTCGACCCGTCCGTCGTCGAGGGCGACGACGCCGCCGCAGCGATTGCCGCCGACCTCGACGCCGCCGGCTTCGGGATCCTGGCCGGCTACGCGTGGGTCGACGACGACGGGCGCCTGGTCCGGGCCCGCTACGACGTCGACCTCGGTGACCTGACCGGGGGCGGGCCCTTCGGTGCCGGGGGCCGCTTCGTCAGCGAGGTCGAGCTCTTCGACGTCGGGGCCGACCTCGACCGCACGCTGCCCACCGTGGGAGGCCGGGGAGGCCAGGCCGTCGAGCCGACGGAGCTCCGACGCCTGCTCGGCGGCGTGGCCTCCTGATCAGGGTCGGCCGGGCGGACGCCATGCCGACATCCGCGTGCGAGCTCACTCGAGGTTGGCGTCGACCTCGGTCCCGTAGGCTCAGGTGATGGTCGTGCGACCTCGGGACGTGAGGCCGTGGACGCCTGTCGTGGTCGCCCTTGTGGTGCTGGCCAACGGCTGTGGCGGCGGCGACCCGCGGGCAACGACTGACCCTCCGGAACACTCGTACGGCGTCGACACCACGTCGACCGCTCCGGTGGCCCCGGTGGAGGACGCCCACGACGGTGTCGAGGAGGGCCCCACGCAGCCCACCGCACCGCCACCGCCGCCACCGCCTCCAGCGGCCACGCCGCCTCCCACCAGTGGCGAACTAGTCGTGGCGAACCGGTCGGTCCGCGACGACCCGAACGGCTTCCGGATGACCCTCGTGGTCGCCGACAAGCTCGAGTTCGGGTCCACCGAGGACATCCGGATGCAGCTGCAGTTCGAGAACATCTCCGATCGGACGCTTCGACACGACAGCAACCAGACGGTGACCTTTGCGATGTCCGCCGCCGATGGCTCGAGCGAACCCCGGTGGTCGGATGCCGACTGCAGCCCGCAGACCGGTCACACGATGACCACAGGCCCGCTCGAGCTCGCGCCGGGGGAGAGCGGGTCGTCCATCGGCGACTATCCGGCCAAGGTGGTCCCGGGCGGCGATGGCGGGCGCGATCCCGACTCGTGTCGCCTTCCTGCCGGCAGCTACCTCGTGATGGGCAAGGTGGACTGGTGCCCGGACGACGCCGTGCTCACCGCCTCTAACGGTCAGCCGTACTGTGATCCCGACGGTGTGGTGCACGTTGTCAGCGCACCCCTGACAATCAGGATCGGCTGACCTCTCCGCTCGTTCGGCGTCGCCCGCTCAGGTGGTGGCGGTGGCCTGGCGGCGGCGGGGGAGAGCGGCCCACACCAGCGCGGGGTTGGCGCGGACGAGGAGCCAGCCTGCGGTGGCGAGGAGCAGGAGGGGGACGAGGCCGAACCACAGCGCCAGGACGAGACCGGAGGGGGCCTGGGCGGCGGCGATGGTGCGGGTGGGCACGACCACCCGCTCGGGCGGTGCGGCCAGCGCCGACTCGAGGTCGCGGCCGCCGATGGCTGCGAAGTCCGGGTCGTCGTCGAACGGGGCGGGCTCGAGCGACACGGTCCCGTCGGCTGGCCCCTCGATGACCGGCGTGGGTGCGGGGCCGGAGTCGGTCGAGGGAGAAGGACCGGCCGTTCCGGCGCCCCCGGAGCTGGGGCTCGAGGTGGTCCCGCTGGACGGCCGCGGGGTGGCCGTGGGGTCGAGCGACTCGAAGGGCCGCTCGATGCTGCCCGAGACGTAGGCCACCTCGAGGGTGTAGGGCACCGGCGCGGTCGAGAGCCAGTTGGTGATCACGATCTGGTAGTTGCCGGGCTGATCGGTGAAGAAGTTGATGCGTTCGGGGACGCGGGCGCTGGCGCCGGGGTTGCGGGCGCCGTCTTCCTCGTTGGAGCGGATGTCGATGGTCTCCTCGCCGGAGGGGTCGTCCCACAGGTACATGTCGAGGTCGTTGCTCTGGGCGGTGAGCAGCGGCGCCACCGGCTCGGCCTCGAAGAACAGGGTGAACCGGATGAGGAACTCGCCCGGTTGGGCGGGGGCGCGCACCGTGATCGGCACGACATCGCACGCGCCCTCCAGATCGCGGCAGCTCTCGGGGGGGATCGGGCCGCCTTCGACCTCGCCGCGGACGGGGTCGCTGACCGGCAGAGGTGGGTACTCGCGGACCACCGTCTCGCCCTCGAACACGGTGATGCGGCCTTCCTCGGCGCCGATGGCGGGCAGGGCCGCCCACGCCAGGGCGACCCACGCCAGGGCGAGCACGGAGAGCACGGCAGGCAGACGGACGCGCACGGGGCTCCTCGTCATGTGGGGTCGGGAGGGTTGGGGTCGATGAAGGCGTTGCCGGTGTAGGCGCTACAGACGTCGACGTCCGCATCCTTGATGTTGAGCGCGTCGCCCTCGGGCCACTGCCCGGCGACGTAGCGCAGGCCGTCCTGGGCCAGGCGGTAGCAGCCCGGCTGGTTGGAGGCCCCGCCTCTGGCGGTGCCGTCCCACCACCACACGGCGGCGTCCTTGATGCACGTGTAGTCGTCGGGCTCGTAGAAGCAGGCCGGTACCTGGGGGTCGGTGCTGGGCACGGCGGGGATGGCGTGGAAGCCCACGTCGACCGACGTGGGGCCGAGCCGGGGCCCGGCCACCTGGATGCCAGTGAAGAGCTGGCGGATGTCGTCGTAGAAGCTGCAGGCGTCGCCGGCGTCGATGCGGGAGGCCTCGGGGTCGGCCTCGCGGTAGGCCTGGAAGCAGAGCGACTCCTCGATGGGCAGCGTCTTGATCCGGTTGGTCATGACCCACACCCGGCCGTCCCAGGTGCGCTGGTCCTGGTACTGGTTGACGCCCTGGCTCTCGGATTGCCCGTCGCCGAGCAGCACCCACTCGGGCTGGTAGCCCAGCTGGGCGGCGGCCTTGGAGTAGTTGGTCTCCAGGCCGGCGGGCCAGAGGATGGTGGTGACGCCGCTCTCCTGGAAGGCCGCCATGCCCTGGAGCGCGTAGTCGGGAGCCGTCGAGTTGTCCTGCACGTATCCCGACCGCGGGAACTGGGTCTGGTTTGACGACGGGATCTGCACGCCACAGAGCTCGCGCAGCTGGAGGAGCACCTCGTCCTTGAGGCCACGCAGCTGGGGCTGAGAGGGGTCGCTGGTGTACACCAGACCCAGCTTGCGCTCCCTGCCCTGAAGGTCCCCGCCGGCGAAGGTGGCGGTGCCGGGCTCGACGATCTTGGTGCACACGTAGGTGGCGTACTGGCGGGCCTGGACCTCGAGGGAGGGCAGATAGCCCCAGATCATGCGGGGGAACTCCTGGAAGAACGACGCCGGCCGGCCCAGGAAGGAGCCGAAGTTGAGCACGCCGCGCTCGGCCATGACCTGCAGGTAGGCGTCGTTGTTGCTCTGGCCCCGGCTGATGACCGCGAACGGGTTGACCTTGGCGATGTTGTCGATGGCGTCGGCTCGGCGGGCCTCGGGGCTGTCGTCGCTGCTGCTGAAGTAGACGTGGAACCGGACGAACCGGCCGTAGGTCTGATACCGGGTGTTGAAGTAGCGCTGCCACACCCGCAGCACCCGGACCATCACGTGCTCGTCGCTCTCTGGCTCGGCGCCGAGGTCGAAGTACTCCTGGTCTGGCGTCGTCTCGTTGCCCTGGCTGCGGGTCAGGTAGACGAAGTTGCCCTCGAGGTAGAAGAGGATGTGGACCGTCTCGCCGTCGACCCCCTGATAGGTCTCGCCGAAGTTGTCGCCGTCAAAGTGGGCCTGGCACGGCGGGGACAGCGGGTCCTCGGTCTGGCGGGGCGGGTTGCCGATGCAGTTCTTGGTGGAGGGGGACTTGCCCTCGAAGGCGACCTCGGCCGGGGGTGGCACCCGCACGTCGCCACCGATGCCGCCATCGCCCTCGCCGCCGAGCCCGCCGGCGCCCTCCGGGCCGGACGAGACGCCGAGGCCGAGCGAGGCCAGGTTGCCGTCGGCCGGGGGTGGCACGTCGTCGTCCTCGGGGGGGACCGGCGCAAGCTCGAGCGTCTGGCTGGGGTTGGGCTGCTGGAGGTTGAGCGACGAGGGCAGCACCAGGAGGGCGATCAGGATCGCCACGCCAAGGGTGCACAGGGGCGGGTACCGGCGTGCCCACGCCGGCCCAGCGCCACTCGACTTCGCAACGACCGTCTCGGCCATGGGTCCCTTCGTCGGGAGGACGCGGGGCGCCCTCTCCAGGGCCTTCTACGACGCCGCACGCCCCGGTTCCTCCCTGATCCTGCACTTTTTTCGGCAAAAGATCCGGGCGGGGGAGGAATGCGGTCGCCGACGGCGAACCTACCGTGAGAGAGCCGGCGGCCCTGGTACCCGCCCCGGTCGAACCCCACACCCCGAGGACGGACCCCATGGCCACCCAAGCTCGCAACCGACGCAGCCCCGTCACGGCCAAGAGCGGCGGCGCCCGCCCCGCAGGCGGTGCGATGGACGCGGCCCGCTTCAAGCGGGCGTTCGACCTCGTCGAGACCAACGTCGAGTCGGTCATCAAGGGCAAGGCCGACGTGGTGCGCCTTGCTCTCGTCGCCGTGTTCTGTGAGGGCCACATCCTCTTCGAGGACCTGCCCGGCACCGGCAAGTCGATGCTGGCCCGGGCCCTGAGCGAGTCGATGAACGCCACCAACAACCGCGTGCAGTGCACCCCCGACATGCTCCCAGGCGACATCACCGGCAGCTCGATGCTCGACCAGCGCTCCGGCGACCTCGAGTTCCGTGCCGGCCCGGTCTTCTGCAACGTGCTCCTCGCCGACGAGATCAACCGTGCCACGCCCAAGACCCAGTCGGCCCTCCTCGAGGCCATGGCCGAGCGGCGGGTCACCGCCGACGGCACCACCTACAACCTGCCCCGCCCGTTCGTCGTCCTCGCCACCCAGAACCCGGTCGAGCAGGCCGGAACCTTCCCCCTCCCCGAGGCCCAGCTCGACCGCTTCCTCTTCAAGCTCTCCATGGGCTACATGAGCCGGGAGTCGGAGTTCGAGGTCATGTTCGACAACGCAGTCCAGCTGTCGATCGACACCATCGAGCCCGTGATCGAGCCTGCCGAGGTGCAGGCCATGATCAGCTACGCCGGCACCGTCGAGGTGTCCGACGAGGTCGGCTACTACGTCGTCGACCTCGTGCAGGCCACCCGCAAGGACCCCTCCATCGCCGCTGGTGGGAGCCCCCGCGCCTCGATCGCCCTCCTCCGGGCGGCCCGAGTCCTCGCCGCCAGCGACGGCCGGCGCGAGGTGTACCCCGACGACGTTCGGGCCGTGCTGCGCCCGGTGCTCGGCCACCGCATCATCCTCAACCCCGACGCCATGCTCCGTGGCGACGACACCGACGCCGTGCTCGAGCGGGTCACCGCCGCCGTCCGGCCGCCCGTCTCCGGGAAGGGTCGCGCTCTGGCATCGACGGCGAGCGCGTGACGGCCGGGACCGTCCGGCCCGTCCAGCCAGGCAGCGCGCGGGCCCTCGATCGCCTGCGCGCCGCCGGCGACCGCCTGGCCGACTCCCTCGGGCCGGCGCGGCTCCGCGGGCTGTGGCAGGACCTCGAGCGGCGACTCGGGCTGACCCGCTCGGGCCAGATCGCCGTGCTCGCCGCGGTGGTCATCTGGCTGGCGGCCCGCATCGTGGCCGGCACCGCCATGTTCCTCTTCGCCTACGGCATGGTGCTGCTGCTCGTGGCGAGCTTCCTCATCGCCCCTCGCCGCCTGCGCGTGGTGGGCGAGCGGGCCGGGTTGTTCCCGCGGGCCCAGGAGGGCGACCGCCTCGATGTCGAGGTGCGCCTCACCGCCCAGCGCCGGCTGTCGACGTTCGTGATCGAGGAGCGGGTGCCCGACCGCCTCGGCTCCACCGTCACGGTGCCCATCACCAAGCTGGCTAACGGCGCCACCGTGAGCCACCGCTACGGGCTGCGCTGCTCGCGCCGTGGCGTCTACCAGGTGGGGCCGCTCGTCGCCGTCGCCGGCGACCCGCTGGGCCTCGCCGAGCGGGAGACGGTGGTGGCCGAGCCCTTCGAGCTGCTGGTGCACCCACGGGTCGAGCTGGTCTCCGACCGCCCCCTCACCCGCCAGTTCGAGGACCCGCCCATCCGCCCACCGGTCTCCAAGCCCTGGCCATCGGGGCTCGAGTTCTTCGGCATGCGGGAGTACGTCCGTGGCGACGACCTGCGCCGCATCGTGTGGCGGGCCTCTGCCCGCACCGGCAAGATCATGGTTCGCGAGGCCGAGCAGGGCATCACCGACCACGTCACCGTCGTCCTCGACACCGACCGCGGGACCCACAGCCGCGACGGCGAGGGGCTCTCGGAGTCGTTCGAGACCGCCGTGCGGGCCGCCGCCTCGCTGGCGGTGCGCCACCTCCGCGAGGGCTACGAGGTCAAGGTCGTCACCAACGGCGGGCCGCTCACCCGGCCGCTGCGGGGCTCGACCTCACAGCTCATGTGCCTCGACGCCATGGCTCGTGTGGAGCTCGACCGCCAGCCGCTCAGCCAGGCGATCAGGGGCCTGCTGTCGGGACGCCAGCGTGACGCCCACAACATCATCATCACCCCGCACCTCGGCATCGCCGAGGCCGCCCAGCTGCGGATGCTGCTCAACACGGGCGTGTCGGTGCTGGTGGTGGCCCTGCTCTGGGACAACGACGAGCACGAGGCCGAGACCGTCGGGCGGGCCGCGGGCCTCGGCTGCCAGGTCGTGTCGGTCCGGCCCGGCGACGACCTCGCCAGCGCGCTGTTCCAGGACATCGGCGCCGGGAACCGGATCTGACGTGGGAGGCCGACGATGACCCTCGTGACCGACCCCGAGGTCGAGTCCGTCGCCCCTGAAGCGACCGACCCCGACCCGACGCGCGACGTCAGCGTCGATCTCGCTGCCGCCAACGGCGGGGCACCCGACGACGAGACCACCGACGAGGCGGGCGTCCCGCTTCGGATCGCCCTCGCCGTCGCCTTCCCCACCCTCGCCGCCGCCGTCATGGTCGGTGGGATCTTCGTCGGCGCCACCCCTTACATCCACGCCGGTGTGGCGGGCGTCGCCGGCATCGCGCTGGCGGTCGGGGTGGCCCGCATCCGCCGGCCGCTCCTCGCCAACGCCGTCGTGGTGGCCGGCATCGTCGCCGTCGGCCTGGTCCTGCTCGCCACCGCCGGGGTCGGGCGCGTCTTCCAGGTCGGCGACCTGATCGCCGCCGCCGCGCGCGAGAGCAACCTGGCGCAGCCGCCGGTCCCCTTCGACGCAGGCTGGCACGCCATCGTCGGCTGGCTCATGGCCATCGTCGGCTTTGCCACCGGGTGGGTCGCCCTGGTGGTCCGCCGCCCCGCCCTCGCCCTGATCGTGCCCATGCCCCTCGCCGCCCTCGCCGGGATCAGCGTCCCCGAGGACGCCCAGGTCGCCAGCGGCGCAGCCGTGCTCGTGCTCTTCGCCATCGGCCTCGGCCTGCTGTCGTCGGAGCAGGCGACCGACCCCGACGGCCAGCGTCCCTCGATCGGCTACGAGGTGCGCAAGGCCCTCAAGGCCCTCCCCCTGATCGCGGTGGTCACCGCCGCCCTCGTCGGCCTGGCTCAGACCGACTTCTTGTTCCCTCCTCCCCTGATCGACCCGGCACGTGAGCCGCAGACCCCCAAGACGGTGCCGCTCAGCGAGGTGGAGGACCGCGTGCTCTTCACCGTCGAGTCCGAGCTGAGCGGTCCCTGGCGGATCGGCAGCCTCGACATCTTCGACTCGTCGGACAGCACCTGGAAGCTGCCACCGGTGGCCGACAGCGCCATCGAGCCCGTCCCCTCCGACGGCTTCGTCGACCGCAGCCTCGCCCCCAGGGCCCGTGCCCGCTTCACCGTCGCCGGCCTCGGCGGGGTCGTCCTGCCCGGCCTGCCCAACACCGTGGGCATCATCGCCGCGGGGCCCAAGCTCAGCTACGACTCCCGCAACGGCAACGTGCGCCTCGCCGAGGGCGAGGTCGAGCCCGGCCTGACCTACGAGGTGGCGGCCGCCGGTTTGCCCACCGTCGCCGAGCTGCGGCAGGTGACCAGTGAGCCGCCGGTGTCGGTGCGCCCGTTCACCGAGATCGGGTCGCCTTCGCCTTCCGCAGCCGAGCTCATCGCCCGTGCCGAGACCGAGCTCGACAACCGGTGGGACCGCTTCGACTTCCTCCGGACCCACGTCCTCGACAACGTCGTCGCTTCCGGCGCCGGCACCCCCGCGGCGATCACCGACGACCGGGTCGAGGACATGCTCACCGGCTCGATGACCGGCTCGCCGTTCGAGATCGTGGCCCTCCAGGGGATGTTTGCCCGGTGGGTCGGCGTGCCCAGCCGGCTGGGCTACGGCTACGACGGCGGTGAGGTCGTCAACGACATCCTCGAGGTGCGTCCCCGCAACGGCGCAACCTTCGTCGAGGTCCACTTCGAGGGCTTCGGCTGGCTGCCCGTGGTCGGCACGCCCAAGAAAGCCGAGCCCAGCGTGGGCAGCGAGGGTGAGCAGCAGCTCGACCCGAGCATCCTGCCGAGCGACGACATCGCCGTGCAGCTCTTCCTTCCGATCCTGGTGCCTCCGGCCAGCGTGCTCGGTGCCCAGGTCCTGCGGATCGCCCTCGCTGTCGCGCTGGCCGCGCTGGTGATCGGCACGGTGTACGTCCTGTGGCCGGCAGCGCGGAAGTCGATCGTGCGCTCGCGGCGTCGGTCGGCGGCACTCGCCGCCGGGCCCCAGGCGCGGGTCGCCCTGGCCTACGCCGAGTGGCGTGACGCGGCCGCCGACCTCGGCTTCGTCCACCCGACGGACACACCGCTGGCATTCCTCGAGCGCTTCCACACCGATGAGGAGCACGAGGAGCTGGCCTGGCTCACCACCCGGGCCCTGTGGGGCGACCTGCGCGACGATGTCACCGGCGACATGGCGAACACCGCCGAGGAGCTCTCCCGGACCCTCCGACGCCGGCTGGCCTCGTCTCAGCCCGCCACCGTCCGGGCGGTTGCCGCGGTCTCCAGGATCGCCCAGCGCCGGCCCTACGCCCCCGACACCGATCTCACCCAGACCGACCGCGCCCGCCTGGGCCGCCGTCGCCGAGGACAGGAGCGAACCGATGCACCGGTCCCCGTGTGAGCGTTGGGGGCGCCCTGCCGGGGTCGCCCTCGTCGCGGTCCTCTTTGCCGGGGCGTGCGTCGCCCAGGACCCCCCGGGGGTCGCGGTCGACTCCGTCGAGGCCAACCTCGTCTTCGGCGTGGGCGACCTCACCGACGCGGTGCCGCCCAACTTCGGCGCCTCCCCGCCGCCGCCTCCCGTGAGCGAGGGGCCGGCACAGACCGACGGCCGCGGGTTCCCCGACGAGCCGGCGCGCACGTTTCCCAGCAACAGCCGGTCGGTGATCGACCGCCTCCCCGCCACCCGGGCGGACCGCCCGTCATGCCCGCCGGCCGCCCGCGAGGACTTCCCCGAGGAACAGGCCGGGATCAACGTGGTGAGCGCCCCCACCGAGGGCATCTCACGCTGGAAGCGCGAGGGGACCCGCACCGTGGTCAACCCCATCGACGGGTCGACCAGCGAGATCCCCGTCGACGGCTTCGAGCGCCGCACCGTGAGCGAGGTCGAGGTGATCGAGGCCGACGCAGAGAGCGGCGAGCCGATCATCCTCGAGTACGTCACCGCCCAGCCCGACGTCACCGCCAACAGGGCGGTGACGGTGCAGACCTTCCGGGTGCGGACCAACAACCCTCCCCAGCGGGTGCAGCAGACGGAGCTGGCCGGCGACTCGCAGCGCTCGGCGGTCCGCCCCGACTCGGGTCTCCAGCTCGTCAAGATCGAGACCTTCGACGCCCGCACGGGCAACCTCCGGGGGACCTTTGAGCCCTCCCCGGCGATCAGCTACCTCCCGCTGCGGGTCAACCCCGGTGAGAGCTACACCGTCGCCGGCTTCGACGCCCGCACGGGTGCCTCGCTGACCCACGAGGCCACCGTCGTCGGCCGGGAGCGGGTCGACGCGTGCGGCGATGTCATCGACGGGTGGCGCGTCCGTGCCACCCAGACCTACACCGGCTCGATCAGCGCCCGGCGGACCTACGACTACATCGTGGCCACCCAGTTCGGCGGCGTCATCATCAGCGAGACGATCGAGACCACCACCGAGGACGGCGGCTCGATCTCGATGACGACCTCGCTCGGCCAGCTGACGCCCGACCCGCTGCCGGAGGACGACTCGTGAGCCTCGCCACCCAGCTTCCCGCGGGGTCCAGTCGACGGAAGGTCGTCGTCGCCGTCGCCCTGGTGGCGGCCCTCTTCGTGTTCACCCAGCTCGTCCTGCCCGGCAGTGGCGCCGGTCGGGGCACGCCGGCGGCGATCCTCTTCGGCGGCCTGGTCGCCGGCCTGGTCAACGCCCTCACCGCCACCGGGCTCATCCTCCTCTACCGCACGCAGCGCATCATCAACTTCGCCCAGGCGTCGCTCGGGGTCGCAGGCGCCGTGCTCGTCTTCGAGTTCGTGCGCTACACCGCCGTGCCGTTCCCGATCGCCTTCGTGCTCGGGCTGGCCCTGGCCGGCGGGGTCGGCTTCCTCGCCGGCCTCCTCGCCCTCCGCTTCGCCTCCGCCCCGCGCCTGGTGCTGACGGTATTCACCATCCTCGTCGCGGTGTTCCTCGCAGAGCTGAGCCAGTCGGTGGCGGGGCTGCCCTTCTTCCCCCCGGCCGATGAGCGCACGAGCACCGAGTTCCTCGGTATCGGCGACATCCAGGCGTTCCTTCCGTTCCCGGGGCTCAGCTTCCAGGTCGGCGACCTGCCCATCACCTTCGGCTTCGCCCACCTCTTCGCCATCTACGTGTCGGTCTTCGCCCTGCTCGCCCTGGCGGCGTTCTTCCGGTTCACCCGGGCGGGCATCGCCGTGCGCGGCCTGGCCGAGAACCGCGAGCGGGCCGCTCTGCTCGGCATCAGCGTGGGCGGGCTGTCGTGCACGGTCTGGGCCCTCTCGGGGGTGCTGGCCGGCGCCAGCGTGACGCTCACCGGGGCGCTCGTGTCGCCCGGCGCGGCGACTGGCTTCGCCCCCGCCATCCTCCTGCCGGCGCTGGCGGCGGCGGTGCTCGGCCGGATGCGCAGCCTGCCGATCACCGTGGCGGCCGCCGTCGGGCTGAGCATCTTCAACCAGGCCATGCTCTGGAGCCTCGACGACAGCGCGCGGTCGATCGTCCAGGTCACCTTCTTCCTCGTCATCGCCGTCGGCCTCTTCACCCAGCGCCGGACGATGCTCCGCAGCGAGGACGGTGACGCCTCCTCCTGGGAGGCCACCGAGGAGACCCGTCCCATCCCCGTGCAGCTGGCGGCGATCCCCGGGGTCCGGTTCACCCGCTACGCCCTGATCTTCGTCGGACTCGCGGTGCTGGTGCTCTACCCCTTCGTGGTCTCGGCTGGCGCCCAGAACCTCGGGGGCGTCATCGCCCTGCAAGCCATCGTGGTGCTCTCGCTGATCGTGCTCACCGGCTGGGCCGGCCAGGTCAGCCTGGGCCAGTTCGCCTTCGTCGCCATCGGGGCAGTGGTCGGTGGCGCCCTGAGCGGACGGGTGGGCATCCCGTTCTGGTTCGCCGCGCCGATGGCGGCCGCGGTCACCGGGGCACTCGCGGCTGCGGTGGGTGTGCCTGCCCTGCGGGTCAAGGGCCTGATGCTGCTGGTGAGCACGTTCGCCTTCGCGGTGGCCGTCCGGGCGGTGCTCTTCGAGGAGCGCTTCTTCGGGTGGCTCCTACCAGGCACGGTGCCACGGCCCCGCCTCCTCGTGTTCGACTTCGACGACGAGCGCAGCATGTACTTCCTGTGCCTGGCCAGCCTCCTCCTGGCCGTGGTCGTGGTGGTGAACCTGCGCCGCAGCCGCTTCGGTCGCGTGCTCATCGCCCTCCGCGAGAACGAGGCCAACGCCCAGGCGTTCGGCGTCTCGGCGCTGCGGATGAAGCTGTTGGCCTTCGGCGTCTCGGGGGGGATGGCCGGCTTCGCCGGCGCCGTCCTCGCCACACAGGCGGGCGCCGTGACCGCCGACTCCTTCGGCGTCCAGGCGAGCATCGACGTGTTCATCATCAGCATCTTCGGGGGAGTCAGCTCGATCCCTGGCGCGCTGCTCGGCACCGCCTACTTCCTCGGGCTCCGGTTCTTCTTCACCAACGCCCTCTTCCTCGCCTTCCTGACCGTCGGCATCCCCCTCTACCTGCTCTACGTGGCGCCCGGTGGCCTGGCCTCGCTGATCGTCAAGCTCCGCGACGCTGTCCTGCGGATCGTCGCCCAGCGCCGCCAGCTGGTCGTCCCGAGCCTGTTCGACGGCCAGGACACCGACGACCCCGACAGCCTCCTCATCCCGCTCGGCGAGCCGCTGCCCGGTGCCGGTCTCTCGGTGGTGGGCGCCCGGCGCTACACCGCCGACTCCGAGCTGTACGGGTCGAAGGCAACCCGAACCGCCACCGTGCACGTGGCCGCCGACACCGCCGCCCTGGGCGCCGCAGCCCAGGCGATGTCAGACCTGGAGCTCGAGCGCGAGCTCGACGACGACCGCACCACCGTCACCGAGGGAGCCCGATGACGACCACCGAGCAGCCCTCCCGGCCCCGGCGCGAGCAGCCGCTCACCGCCGGCGCGTCGACCGAAGTCGAGGACCGTCCCGACGATCGCCCGAATGACGTCGACCTCCCCGGCTCGGCGGGCACGCCCGACTTCCTGCAGCACGACGAGGTCGCCGACCGCCGCTCGCTGCTGGCCCGGGCCCTGGCCGACCTGCGCTCCTACGCCAGCCTGCGGGGCACCCAATACGGCCTGGCACCCGTGGTCGTGCTCGGGTCCATCACCTTCTTCCAGCGCCTCGACTCCACCGCGTTCAGCATCGCCGCGCCGTTCATCGCCCAGGAGCTGGAGATCAACATCCTCCAGCTCATCGGCATCCTCCAGGTCGTGGGCGTCTTCTCGATCCTCGCCGCCCTCGGTGCCGGCTGGTACGCCGACCGCCACCCCCGGGTGCCGTTCGTCGCCATCGGCACGTTCTTCTCCGGCCTGTTCTCCATGGCCACCGGCCAGATGCGCACCGCGTTCACCCTCGGCACCACCCTGGTGGGCGACCAGGTCGCCGACGAGGCCAGCGCCGTCCCCCGGTTCTCGCTGATCGCCGACTACTACCCGCCCCAGACCCGCGGCCGGGTCTTCGCCCTGCTGGGGATGTTCCGCAATGCCGCAACCCTGATCGCCCCGCTGGTGGCCGGCACGCTGATCTTCACCTTGGGCTTCCGGGTCTCGTACCTGTTCCTCGGCGCTCCCCTCGTCGTCCTCGGCGTGGTGGCAGCCATCGTCCTCCGCGAGCCGGTCCGGGGGTACATGGAGCGCCGCTCCCTCGGTGTCGACGAGGAGCACTCCACGGTGGAGGACGAGCCCCTCTCCTTCGCCGAGGGGTGGCGAACCGTCTTCGCCATCCGCACGGTGCGGCGCCTCTTCGCCGCCAGGGTGATCGGAGACGCGCCGCTCATCGTGACTGGCCTGTTCGTGGTGCTGTTCCTGCGCGAGGAGTACAACCTCAACGCCTTCCAGATCGGCATGGCCTTCACCCCGGCCGCCGCCGCCTCGCTCGCCGGGTCCGCCTACGGTGGCGCCATCATCGACCGCCTGCTCGGGCGCAACCCGGGCCGGGTGCTCACCGTGGTGGGGCTCTTCGCCATCCCCAGTTCGATCGGTCTGGCGCTGTTCGCCCTGCGGCCACCGCTGCTCGCCATCGTCGTGCTCCAGGCCATGATCGGCTTCGGGGCGTCGCTGACCGGCCCTGCGCTGGGTGCCATCTACTCCCAGGTGATCCCGCCCCGGGTCCGCACCCAGGGCCTCCAGGTGCTCAACCTGACGGAGCTGCCGGGGCTGGTGATCTTCACCCCCATCTTCGGGCTCATGCAGTTCGAGTACGGCTACGAGACGGTGTTCCTCTTCGCCGCTCCGCTGGTGGCGATCGGGGGCCTCGTTGCTGCCACCGCGGGCGGGTTCTTCGAGCTCGACATCCGGGCATCGTTCGCCACCGCTGTGGCCGATCGCGAGTGGCGCGAGGCCAAGGCCGCCGGTCGGGCCAAGATGCTCGTGTGCCGCGGGGTCGAGGTCGACTACGACGGCGTGAAGGTCCTCTTCGGCGTCGACCTCGACGTGGAGGAGGGCGAGATCGTGGCCCTCCTCGGCACCAACGGCGCCGGCAAGTCGACCCTGCTGCGGGCCATCAGCGGCTCCAAGGAGGCGTCGGCCGGTGCCATCGTCTTCGACGGGCGCGACATCACCCACATGCCGCCCCACGAGGTGGCCGGGCGCCGGGTCATCCACATGCCGGGCGGGCGCGGGGTGTTCCCCGGGCTCAGCGTGCAGGAGAACCTCCTCCTCGGCGGCTGGCTCACCGACGACGCCGACGAGGTCGCCCGCCGCCTCGCCGATGTCTACGAGATCTTCCCCGTCCTGGCCGAGCGGGCCGACCAGATGGCGAGCTCGCTGTCCGGCGGCGAGCAGCAGCAGCTCAGCCTCGCCCAGTCGTTCCTGGCCGACCCGAAGCTGCTGATGATCGACGAGCTCTCCCTCGGGCTGTCGCCCGTCGCGGTGGGTGCCCTCATCGAGATCGTCCGGGAGATCCACCGGCGGGGCGTGACCGTGATCGTGGTGGAGCAGTCGGTCAACGTGGCGCTGACGCTGGCCGACCGCGCCGTGTTCATGGAGAAGGGCGAGGTTCGCTTCTCGGGCCCCACCTCCGAGCTGCTGGCCCGTCCCGACATCCTCCGCGCTGTCTACGTCAAGGGCACCGGCGCCCTCACCGACGGCCCCCTGCGGGCCGGCACCAAGGTGGGAGGCGATGCAGGAGAGGTCCGCAAGGTCCTCGAGGTCGAGGGCCTGGTGAAGCGCTTCGGCGGCATCACCGCGGTCAACGGTGCCAGCTTCCATCTCGGTGAGGGCGAGGTGCTCGGCCTCATCGGCCCCAACGGCGCCGGCAAGACCACCATCTTCGACATGATCAGCGGCCAGCTGCGCCCAGACGAGGGGATCATCCGCCTCGACGGGGTCGACATCACGTCGATGAGCCCCGAGGAGCGTGCCCGCCGCAAGCTGGTTCGGCGCTTCCAGGACGCCAGGATGTTCCCGTCGCTCACCGTCTTCGAGACCCTCCTGGTGGCACTGGAGCAGCGCCTCGAGGTCAAGAGCACCGCGCTCAACGCTGTGGCGATGCCTCGCGCGCGCGCCGCCGAGCGGCGCCTGCGGGTCCGGGCCGAGCGCCTGATCGAGCTCCTCGAGCTCGGGCAGTACCGCGACGCCTTCGTCAAGGAGCTCTCCACCGGCCTGCGGCGCATCGTCGACCTGGCGTGCGTGCTGGCTGCCGAACCCCGCGTGCTGCTGCTCGACGAGCCCTCGTCGGGCATCGCCCAGCGCGAGGCCGAGGGCCTCGTCCCCCTCCTCAAGCGCATCCGGTACGAGACCGGGTGCAGCCTGCTGATCATCGAGCACGACATGCCGCTCATCTCCGCCGTCTCCGACGAGCTGGTCGCGCTCGACCAGGGTGCCGTCGTGCTGCGTGGCACTCCCGAGGTCGTCCTCGAGGACGAGCGCGTCATCACCTCGTACCTCGGCACCTCCGAGGCCGCCGTCAACCGTTCCGGGAGCCTCTCATGACCATCGGCCGCCGCCTGGCCGCCGCCCTGATCGCCGCAGCTGTCCTCCTCGCCGCTTGCGGCGGTGACACCAGCGTCGGCAGCGACGAGCTGCGCAGCTTCGAGGAGCAGGAGGCAGGCGAGGGCCGCCTCGGTGAGACCACCACGACGGCAGTCGACCTCGGCAGCGGCCCGCTCTCGGAGGAGGCGACACCCGACACCGCTCCGCCTGAGACCGCCCCACCCGCCACCACCGCGCCGCCGCCTCCGCCCCCGCCGACGACTGCCCCCGTCGACAACGCGGCCATCACCATCGCCATCCGCAGCGACGACTTCAGCCCCCAGTTCAACCCGAGCGTGGCGCGGGTGTTCGCCGGATCGGTTGTCCGGTGGGTCAACGAGGACTCCGAGGTCCGGTCGGTCAACGCCGGTGACGGGTCGTTCGCCTCCGGTGACATCGCTCCCGGTGGGACCTTCGAGCGCCGCTTCGACCAGCCGGGGATCTTCGACTACCGCGACGGAACCCGCCCCTACGTCACTGCCAGGCTCGAGGTGCTCGAGTGAGGGCCCTCACCAGCGTGGCCGCCCTCATGGCCGTGGCCGGCATGGTCGCCTGCGGTGGCGACGACGGGACCTCAGCAGCGACGCCGCTCTCCGTTCTCGACGCCGACTTCGTGCCCGCATCGATCCTCGGCCTCGAGGTGGAGGAGGAGGACGTGGAGGAGTCGCTCGACAGGCGCACCCGCACGTACCTCGACGCGGTCGGGATGTACAGCGTCCGCGACGACGAGCTGCTCCAGGCCACGCTCCAGATCAGCCGGTTCCGCGACGACGTCGACCACGACCGATCGGCCTTCCAGCACTCGATCATCACCCAGATCGGCAGCTCGGCACCCCGGGCCTACCGGATCGGTGACCGGACCGTGTGGCTCACCACCGGCAAGTCGCAGCAGGTCACGATCTGGTTCAGCGAGGGCTACCTCTACGTCCTCGGGGTGCGCGACGACTTCCGCCAGGGTCGGACCCTGCTGCGCGGCCTGCTGGAGACCCTGCCGTGAGCCGGTGGAGCGCGTGCAGGGGTGTGGTCGTGGTTGCCCTGGCAGCGGCGGCCCTGGCCGGCTGCGGCAGCAACGACGACGACGCCGACGTCCTCCGCGACGCACTGCGGGCCACGGAGACGATGGCCCGGAGCTTCGTCTACGTCGAGGACGCCGGCGGCGAGCGGGCCGAGGTGCGCGGCCTCGTGGAGGACGACTTCCGCTTCAAGACCCGTCTCGCCATCGCCGGCCGGCCCGTCTCCGAGGAGGTGGTCAGCGACGACGCCCGAGCCATGCGGTTCCTCGATGCGCGGCGTTTGGCCGACGTCGTCCGCAACCCCACTGCCGGCCAGGCCGAGACCGACCGCGAGGGTGTCACCGTCATCGATGCCCTCCGCTCGGGTCGCTGGGTGTCGGACCCCACCGGTGCCGCCCCCACGGTGACCACTGCCGCCGAGTTCGAGCTCCAGGGAGTCGACCACGTCCGGGATGCCCTCGTCGTGCTCGGCTACGTCGACCGTGCGATCGGTCGTGCGTTCACCGTGCAGCAGTTCAACCCCGACTCGCTCGACTACAAGCCCAGCGAGGACCCCTTCCCGACGCCGGAGAAGGGCTCCGGTGTGACCCGCTACGACCTCGTCCCGCCGTTCCTCCCCCGCCCCGAGGCGGTCCGCGAGCAGGGCACGGGGGCATCTCTCCCTGGGGTGAGAAACCTGCGGAAGCTGGCCGTCTACGTGGAGGACGGGCTCGTCATCCGGGTCGCCGAGGAGATCGCCGCCGAGGGCGACATCGCCGACCGGCTGCGCAACTACCTTCGGGCCTACCTGGCCGACACCTCGCCGGAGGCACGCGACCTGCTCGACGCCTCCCTGGAGGCGGCGGGGGAGGAGCGGCGCAGCGAGGTGCTGATCGCCGCCCTCAACCAGCTCCGCGTCGCCTTCGGCGAGGACCCGATCCGGTTCCGCTCCATGGCCATCGACTTCGTCGGCCTCGGCGAGGACCTCGAGGTCGACTACCCAGACGACGTCATCCAGGGGGCGCTCGGTCCCCTCTTCGCCGAAGAGGTGGAGGACGTGACCAGCCAGACCGAGCCAGAGACCGATCCCGTGACCGAGCCGGAGGGCGAGTCGCCCCCGGTTGAAACCGTCGACCCTGAGGACGCACCATGACCGCCACGACCCCGCCCCTGATCCCCCTCGAGGACCTCTTCGAGAACCCCGAACGAGCCGGCGCGCGGATCAGCCCCGACGGCACGAAGCTCGGCTACCTCGCCCCCGAGGAGAACCGCCTCAACGTCTGGGTGCGCTCCCTCGACGCCTCCGACGACGACGCCGTGTGCGTGACCCACGACCACGTCCGGGGGATCATGGACTGGCGCTGGAGCCGCGACTCGCAGCGCATCCTGTACATGCAGGACCAGGGCGGCAACGAGAACTACCACCTCCACGTGGCCGAGCTCGACCGGCCCACGCAGGCGGCCCGGGACCTGACGCCCTTCGACGGCGTGCGGGTCATGATCGCCCACGTCCCCCACGACGACCCGACCCACATCCTGATCGCAATGAACCAGCGCGAGCCGAGCGCCTTCGACGTCCACCGCCTCGACCTCACCACCGGCGAGCTCGAGATGGTGGCCGAGAACCCGGGCAACATCGGCGACTGGACCACCGACCCCCAGGGGCGCCTGCGGGCGGCGACGGCCCAGACGCCGGAGGGCGACACCGAGATCCTGGTGCGCGACGACGAGGGCGAGGACTTCCGCTCCCTCACCGTCTACGCCAACGAGGACGGCGGCGACGTCTTCGGCTTCACCCCCGACGGCGACGCCCTGTGGGTCTCCTCGGCCCGGGACACCGACCGGCGGCGCCTGGTCCGGCTGCGCCTCGACTCGGGCGAGGAGGAGATCGTCGACGAACACCCCGACGTCGACCTCGCCAGCGCGGTGATCCGCGAGCGGACGGGTGAGCTCCTCGCTGCCGTCTACGTCGTCGAGCGCCTCGAGTGGCACTTCCACGACGACACCTTCGAGGCGGCCTGCCAGGCAGCGCGGCGCCTGCACCACGGCGACCTCCAGGGCGTCACGATGTCCGAGGACGAGCAGCGCTGGGTCGTGGTCTTCAACGACGATCGCGAGCCCGGCGTCACCTTCTCGTTCGACGCCGGCACCGCCGCGGGCGAGTTCCTCTTCAAGCCCCGACCCAAGCTCGACCCCGAGGCGCTTGCCCCCATGCGGCCGGTGACGATCACCTCGCGCGACGGTCTCTCCCTCAGCTCGTTCCTCACCCTGCCCCTCGGTGTCGAGCCGACCGGGCTGCCCATGGTCCTCCTGGTGCACGGCGGTCCGTGGGCCCAGGACGTCTGGGGCTACCAGCCCGAAGTGCAGCTGCTGGCCAACCGCGGCTACGCGGTGCTGCAGGTCAACTACCGGGGCTCCACCGGCTACGGCAAGGGGTTCACCCACGCCGCCGAGCGCGAGTTCGGCCGCAAGATGCACGACGACCTCGTCGACGCCGTGGAGTGGGCGATCAAGGAGGGTGTCGCCGACGCCGACCGGGTCGCCATCTACGGCGGCTCCTACGGGGGCTACGCCTCGCTCTGCGGGGTGACGTTCACCCCCGACCTCTTCGCCGCCGCCATCGCCTACGTCGGCCCTTCGAGTCTGGTGACGCTCATCCGCTCGTTCCCCGCCTACTGGCGACCGTTCTTGCAGGGCAGTTGGTTCCGCTACGTGGGCGACCCCGGCACCGAGGAGGAGCCGGTGGAGGAGGTCGTCGCCGACCTGCTCGACCGCTCGCCCCTGACCCACGTCGACCGGATCACCACCCCCCTGATGGTGGTGCAGGGCGCCAACGACCCGAGGGTCACCAAGGTCGAGTCGGACCAGATCGTCGCCGCCCTCGAGGAGCGGGGGGTCGAGGTGGAGTACCTGGTCAAGGACGACGAGGGCCACGGCTTCGCCAACCCGGAGAACCGCCTCGACCTCTACCGGGCCATGGAGCAGTTCTTCGCCCGCCACCTCGGCGGCCGGACGACTCCCGACCCCACCTGACGAGGCCGGAGCCTCCGCTCAGCGACCGTCGCGCCGCGCCTTGCCCGCCGGTCCTCCTGTCATGTGACCAGCCAATTGTCGGCGGATCGGTAGCATCGCCGGCATGAGCCAGGAGGTGTCAGCCGCCGCGACGGGCGACGGGGAGGCCAAGGTCGACGGGCGCCACGCCCGTCGGGCGGCCAACCGCGAGGCCATCCTGGCCGCCCTGGCCGCCCTGCACCGTGAGGGCGACCTGTCGCCGAGCACGACCACCATCGCCGAGCGGGCGGGGCTCTCCGCCCGCTCCCTCTTCCGCTACTTCGACGACGTCGACGACCTCAACCGGGCCGCCATCGAGGCGCAGCTGGCCCTGGTCCAGCCGCTCCTGCGGGTCGATGCCCACGCCGCCGACGCCACCGACGTCAAGGTCGAACGTCTGGCCGCGAGCCGGTCCGAGCTGTTCGAGGTCATGGCGCCCACGGCCCGGGTGGCACGCATGGTCGCCCCCCGCCACGAGGTCGTCGCCGCCCAGCTGGCGGAGGGCCGGGCCTTCTGGCGGGAGCAGGTCCGCCGGCTCTTCGCCCCCGAGCTGGCGGCGATGGGCCGGGCCGAGGCCGACCTGGCGCTGGCGTCTGCCGACGTCCTGTGCTCCTTCGAGTCCTACGAGCTCCTGCGCCACGACCACGGCCTCACCAGCGCGAAGGCGACGGCGACCATGCGCCACGGCCTCACCGCCCTCTTCGCCCCCACCGGGTGAGGCTTGCGTTCGCGGCCCCGCCCGGCGCGGCTGAGCCCGAGGTGCTGCCGGGCCGCGACTCCTAGGCGCGACGCGCTCGGCGACGACGGTACGTTTCGGGGCGATGCCCGACGTGCCTGCGCCCCTGCCCCACGCCCCCAGGTGGTTCCACCGGGCGCTCGAGGTGCCCTTCACCGACGAGGAGGTGCAGGTCGACGGCGCCGCGGTGCACTACCTGGCGTGGGGTCAGCCCGGTCAGCGGGGCCTCGTCTTCGTGCACGGCGGGGGCGCCCACGCCCACTGGTGGACCCACGTTGCCGCCACCTTCGCGCCCGGGTACCGGGTGCTCGCCGTCGACCTGTCGGGCCACGGCGACAGCGGCCGTCGCGACGCCTACGACTTCGAGCAGTGGACCGACGAGGTGGTGGCCGTGGCAGCCGCCGGGGGCGTCGACGGCCCGCCGGTGGTGGTTGGCCACAGCATGGGTGGCTTCGTCACCATCGCCACCGCAGCACGCCACGGTGACCGCCTGGCCGGCGTCGTGGTGTGCGACTCGCCCGTGACCGAGGCCGACCCCGAGGTCACCTCCTCCCGCCACGACGCCTTCGGCCGCCCGCGTGTCTACGCCTCGGTGGACGAGGCACTCGGGCGTTTCCGCACGGTGCCGCCCCAGGAGCACTACCTGGACTACGTCGTGGACCACGTCGCCCGCCGGTCGCTGCGCCCCGTGGAGGGCGGCTGGGAGTGGAAGTTCGATCGGCGGGTGTTCGAGCAGTTCGCCGGGTCCATGCGGGCGGTGGCGCTGCCGTACCTGGAGCAGGTGCAGTGCCGCTTCGCCCTCCTGCGCTCGGAGCGCGGCCTGGTGACGCCGGGCATCGGCGCCTCCATGTACGAGGTGCTCGGCCGCGTGGCGCCGGTGATCGAGCTGCCTGAGGCCGGTCACCACGCCATGCTGGACCAGCCGCTGCTCCTGCTCACCGCACTGCGGACGCTGCTCGCCGACTGGGACCACTCCGAACCCCATCGGGCGGCCGGCTGATGGGCGTGCTCGACGGCATCCGGGTGCTCGACTTCGGCCGCTACATCGCGGGCCCCTACTGCGCCGCCCTGCTCGGCGACCTCGGGGCCGACGTCATCCGCGTCGAACGCCGGGAGGGCGGGGAGGACCGCTGGATCACACCGGTGACCAGCGATGGTGTGGGCTCGATGTACCTGCAGTGCAACCGGGGCAAGCGGGGCCTCACGCTGGATCCGACCACGGCCGAAGGGCGCGAGGTCGTCGCCCGCCTGGTGGCCACCGCCGACGTGGTGATCGCCAACCTGCCGCCCGCCGCCCTGTTGTCCATGGGGCTCGACGATGCCACCCTGCGGGAGGTCAAGCCCGACGTCATCCTCGTCACCACCACCGCGTTCGGCGCCGGCGGTGACTGGAGCGACAAGGTCGGCTTCGACGGCCTGGCCCAGGCGGCGTCGGGGAACATGGCGATGAGCGGCCCGCCCGGCGCGCCCTCGCGTTCGTCGGCGCCCTACGTCGACTTCTCCACCGCCACCCTGTCGGCGCTCTCGGTCATGGCGGCGCTGCGCCACCGGGACCAGACCGGCGAGGGTCAGCTGATCGAGGCCGCGCTGCTGCGCACCGCCCTCACCTGGAACAGCCCGACCCTCGCGGAGCAGGCGATGCTCGGCGTCGACCGCACGTCCACCCACAACCGGTCGCAGACCGCGGGGCCCGCCGACACCTTCCGCACCCGCGACGGCTGGCTGATGTGCGCGGTGATCGGCCCGTCGCAGTTCCGGAAGTGGGCGGCGATGATCGGCCGCCCCGACCTGGTCGACGACGAGCGCTTCGGCGACGACCTCGCCCGCGGCGACCACGGCGAGGCCCTTTCGGCGTACATGGCGGCGTGGTGCGCCGACCGCAGCACCGACGAGTGCCTCGACGCCATGGCCGAGGCGAGGATCCCGGGGGGACCGGTGCTCACGCCCCAAGAGGCGCTCGACCTCCCGCACGTTCGCCAGATCGGCGTGTTCGAGGAGGTCGAGTACCCGACGGCGGCGAGGCCCGTTCCGATCGCCCGCTTCCCCGTCGAGCTGTCGGCCTCGCCTGGTGCCGTCCACGGCCGCGCCCCGGAGCTGGGGGAGCACACCGACGAGATCCTCGCCGAGCTCGGTTACGACCCCGCCGCCGTCGACGCCCTCCGGGAGGCGGGGGTGGTTTGAGGCACTTGGGCCGCCGGCTGAGCCGGCGGCCCACGCCGAACCTAGGCGGTGGCGAGCTCCAGCTCGGCCAGGCGGTCGCTGAGGGTGTTGAGCAGCGACAGGGCGATGCCGGGCATCTCCTCGACCAGCGTCCTGAACTGTGAGGTGTGGATGACATAGGTGCTCACCCGCGTGGTGGTCACCGCGGTGGCGACCCTCGGCCGGCGGTTCAGCAGCGCCATCTCACCGAGGACCTCTCCGGCCCCCACGGTCCCGAGGTAGCGGCCCCCGATGGAGACCTGCACCTCGCCGTCGATGAGGAAGAAGCACTCGCGTGCCGGCGCCCCCTCCCGGCAGAGCACGTGGTCGGCGTCGATGTCGACGCGGTCGACGATCGTCGCCAGCCGCTGGAGCTCCTTCTTCGAGCAAGCGCTGAAGAGGGCGAAGCGTGCGAGCTGCTCCACCTTCGGGTCCTGCTTGATCATGATCGCCTCCGTGGTCTCGGTGTTCGTGGAGGTCATCGTCTCGTGGATCCGGGTCCCCGGCGGTGACGTGCATCACCCTCGGGGGGAGACATCGGTCACACGGTCCGGCCTGCCGGGGCCGAGGCGCCCGCGGTGTGGGCGGCGAGCTGCTCGACGTCGACGACGGTGACGCGACCGGGTCGGGTGACGACCGCACCGCTGCGTCGCAGCTGGGCCATGGCCCGGGTCACCGACTCCCGCGTGGTGGAGGTCCACGCCGCCAGGTCGTCGTGACTGAGGCGAAGGGGGACCACGACCGAGGGGCCGTCGTGTTCGTCGAAGCGTCGGGCGAGGGTCAGCAGACGGGCGGCAACCCGCTCGGTGACGGTGCCGTCGGTGCGCACCAGCTGATCATTGCCGGCAGCGCGCAGCTCGCCCGACAGCCCGTGCAGCAGCTGGAACGCGACACCAGGCCGCGCCTCGGCGACCTCCCGGAACCGTCCGGCCGTCACCACCGAGGTCCGCACGTCGTCCACCGCTGACGCCGTGGCCGATCGGGGCAGGTCGTCGATGGCGGCGAGCTCGCCCAGCAGCTCACCGGGCTCCTTGAAGGCGAGGAGCAGCTCGCGACCGGTGGGGGCGACGGTGTGGACCTTCACCCGTCCCTCGAGGAGGAGGTGGACGGCACCCGGCGCGTCACCTTCGCGGAAGAGGACGGCGCCGGCGCGGTACCGGCGCTCGCGGCCGAGGCCGGTCAGGACCGAGCGGTCGGCGTCGTTCAGCACCGGCGCTCAGGCGTCCCGGAAGGCGTCGGCCATCGACCGACGCCACTCGTACAGCGCCGGGTAGCAGGCTTTGTCGCTCTTGCCCAGGCGCACCACCACCAGGTCGAGGGCGGGCACCACGAGGATCGACTGGCCCTCGTAGCCGTTGGCCCAGAAGCCACCGAGGTCGTCGTCGACCACCCACCACTGGGCGCCGTAGCGGCGGCCATCGACGGGGTCGACGGACCGGGGTCGCCGGCCGTGGTCGACCCAGCCCTCGGGCAGGACCCGCCGGCCCTCCCACACGCCGTCGCGCAGGTAGAGGTGACCGAAGCGGGCGAAGTCCTGTGCGGTGGCGTAGAGGTACGACGAGGCGATGAACGTGCCGGCGGCGTCGAAGCGGGGCTGGGCCGAGCTCATGCCGATCGGGTCGAGCAGCGCCGAGCGCAGGAATGCCTCGAAGCCGGCGGCACCACCCCCCACCTCGTCACCGACGATGCGGGAGATGATGTTGCTCGTGCCCGACGAGTAGTTGAAGACCTTGCCTGGCGGGTGGGCGAGTGGTCGCTCGGCGGCGAAGCTGGCGACGTCGTCCGCCCCTGAGCCGAAGAGCATCTCGATGACCTCGCTCGCCTCGCCGTCGACGTAATCCTCCCGGAACTCGAGCCCGTCCCGCATGGCCAGGAGCTGCTCGAGGGTGATGGCGCCGCGAGGGTCGCCGGGCTCCTGCCAGGCGGGGACAGGGGCCGGGGCGTCGAGGTCGAGCCTTCCCTGGTCCACCAGGATCCCCACCACCGCGTGCAGCACCGACTTGGCCATCGACCACGACAGCAGCCGGGTCTCGGGGCCGACGGGCTCGTCGGGACCGTCCCAGTGGGTGATCGCACCGTCGTAGCGCTCAGCGACCAACCGGCCCCGGTGGACGACCACGGCGGCGTAGGTGGAGCCGAAGCGGTCGGTGTCGGTGAAGAGGTCGTCGAGCAGCGGCGTGAGCTGGACCCCGTCGGGCCTGGTGGGCCACGTCTCGGTGGGCCAGGGCACGTCCGCGGGTTGTGACGGCAGGGCGACGAGGTCCATCACCACAGTCTCGACCAGCGGGCGGACCCGCGCCCGGGAGAGCTGCTCATGCCGGTGGTTGTGGGCGTGACTCGACCTCGCCCAGCGTCGCCTCTCCGGGAGGCTCGACCGGCTCGGTCGCAGGTGGCGTCTCGGGCTCCAGAGCCTCGCGCTCCAAGGTCTCGCTCGCCACGAGGGCGAACACGGCGGTCGCCACCACAACGAGTCCGGCGTTGGCCACGAGTGCCACCCGGATGGTGGTGGCATCGGCGATGGCGCCCAGCAGCGGTGGCCCGATCACGAATCCGATGTCGCCGGCGGTGCGGTACATGGCCATGCCGAGGCCCCGCAGGTGTGGCGGGGCCACGTCGGCGGCGTAGGCCGCAGGTGCCGGCCCGGCGATCGAGGTGGCCACGGCGAGCGCCAGCGCGCCGAGGAGGAACGTCAGCTGGGAGTCGCCGGTGGAGAGCAGCACCAGAGCGGCGCCCACCGCCAGGCCGCTCGGGACGATGGCGTGCTTGCGTCCGAGCGTGTCCGCCATCCAGGCCGCCGGCGCCAGGCCGACCATGTTGATCACCGCCATGGCGGTGAACACCAGGCCCAGGCTGGCGACCGAGAAGTCGAGCAGCCCCACCGCCAGCAGGGGCATCAGGGTCATGCGCGAGCCGGTGCGGGTGAAGAAGATCGCCATGGTCACCAGCGCCACCGAGAGGAAGTCCTTCGACAGCACCAGCGCCACCCACGGCCGCCGGCCCGGCGGCGCTCCGTCGGGAGCGGCGGGTTCCTCCACCGGTTCGGGACGGGTCTCGGGGAGGCGGAACCAGCTGTAGGCGCACGCCACCAGGGCAGCCGCGCCGACCACGTAGAAGGGCGCTTCGAGGCCGGCGGCGTCGGCCAGGTACCCGCCGATGGCCGGGCCGATGGCGGTGCCGAGCAGGAGCGCGCCCTGGTTGGTCCCGATGAGCTTGGCCCGGTTGGCCGGTGTCGAGATGTCGGCCAGGTACACCTGCGCGCCGGTCATGTACATGGCCGAGCCGGCGCCGGCGACCAGGCGCCAGGCCAGCAGGACCACGATGGAGGACGCCAGGCCCGACCCGATCATGCCGACGGCGGTGACGAGTGGCCCGCCGACGAGCAGGACGCGCCGGCCCCGCCGATCGGACAGCACGCCGAGGGGCACGTTGAGCACCAGGCGGGCGATGGCGAAGAACGACAGGGTGAGGCCGATGGTCGCCGCGCCCACCCCGAAGCTCTCGGCGTAGAGAGGCAGCACCGGGGCGATGACGCCCTGCCCGGCCATGACCAGCACGGTGGCGACGCTGATGGCCAGCAGGCGCTCGTTGCGCAGCAGCAGAGCGGCGCTCGACCGCAGTCCTCTCAGCACCATGCGGTCCGGAGAGTACTGCCGGCGGGTCGGGCCTCGATCTCTGCTCGTCGGGGATCAGCTTCTCGTGGCGGTTCCTCGCGCTTCTGGCGCCTCGGCGGCGCCTTTCTGCAAAGAAGCGCCATGAGAGCGCGGTGGCTCCGGTCGGTCAGGTCACGGAGGCGGCGACGCTGGCCATGTCGGCGTCGAGGCGGGCGAGGACGCGGTCGATCATGGGCTGGCGCAGTGTGAGCTTGGTGTGGCGGTAGGGGCCGCCGGGGAGCTGGCCGAGGCGTGCTGCCTCGGCGACGGCCTCGGGCACGCAGTCGGCCGCTGGCACCACCCGGTCGAGGTAGCCGGCCTCCACCGCGCCGGCAGGGTCGTAGATCTCGGCCTGGACCGCGCTTCGGGTGAGGTGGGCGGGGGAGAGGCGGGCGCTGGCCAGCTCGATGGCGAAGTCGGGCAGGCCCATGCCGATGGCCGTCTCGTTGAGGCCGATCTTGGCCGGTACGTCGGCACCGATGCGGGTGTCGCACGACAGGGTGAGCAGGGCGCCGGCGGCCAGGGCGTGGCCGGTGACCGCGATCACCACCGGCTGGGGGTGGCCGTAGATGCGCATGAGGAGCCTGCCGCCCGAGCCCACCAGCGCTCCGGCAGCCTCGGCGCCGGCGGTCATCTCGGCCAGGTCGAAGCCGGCGCAGAGCTTGCCCTCCCGGCCCACGATGGCCACCGCCGTGGCCTCCTCGAGGGCTCGGTCGAGGCCGGCGCCGACCAGCTCGATCACCCGGTGGCTGATGACGTTGACCTTGCCGTCGTCGAGTCGCAGGACGGCGACGCCGTCCTCGATCGTGCAGGTGACCGGGTCGGCGGCTGTCGTGTCGGACATGCCGGGGAGCCTACGAGCCCCGGCGGGCACCGGTCAGCGTCGCGGCGGGTCGTGCTTCGCCCTCCACGTCGTGGTCCGCCGACGGCGCCCCAGGCGGTGAGGCCCACCCGGCGTGGGTCCGGTCAAGACCAGTCCCCATCGCCGCGAAGTGATTCGAGGAAGCCGAGGAGGGCCGCGTTGACCTCGTCCGGCTTCTCTTGTTGCACCCAGTGACCGGCGTCGTCGATGAGCACGGTGCCACGGTGGTCGGTGAGCCACTCGTCCTGGGCGGCGGGCGGGCTCATGACGAGCACGGGGTCGAGGGTGCCGCCGATGAACAGCGACGGCACCTCCACCTTTGCCCCATCGAGCTGGGGCGTGAGCTCCCAGTTGCGGTCGAAGTTGCGGTACCAGTTGATGCCGCCGGTGAACCCGGTGCGGGTGAACTCGGCCACGTAGTGGTCGAGCTCGGCTTGGCTGAGCCAGTCGGGCAGGCGGTCGGGCTCGGGCAGTCGGTCGACGAAGCCGCGGCCGTCGTTGGCCGACATCTTCGCCACGGCGGACCCCGGGTCGCCGTCGAGCCGCACGCCGGCGAGCATGCGCCGCATGGTGGTCGCCGGGTCGGCTCCGAGATCGGCGTCGGCCACCCCTGGCTCCTGGAAGTAGAGGATGTAGAAGAACATGTCGGCGAAGACCTGGCGCATGAGCTGCACCGGGGGCATGGGCCCGCGCGGCAGGAAGGGCACGCTCATGCCCACCACGCCGGCGACGCGGTCGGGGTGGAGCAGCGACAGCTGCCACACCACGATGGAGCCCCAGTCGTGGCCGACGAAGACGGCCTTGTCCTCGTTGAGGTCGTCGAGCACGTAGATGAGGTCGTCGGTGAGGTGGAGGATGTCGTAGTCCTCGATCGCTTCGGGCCGGCTCGACCGCCCGTAGCCCCGTTGGTCGGGCGCCACGGCCCGGTGGCCGGCGGCGGCCACCGCGGGCAGCTGGTGGCGCCACGAGTACGACAGCTCGGGGAAGCCGTGGGCGAAGATGACCGGCGGCCCGCTCCCCTCGTCGACGACGTTGAGCTCGACGCCGTTGACGGCGATGGTGCGCTCAGGCATGGGCTGTCTCCTCGGTGGTGAGTGCCTCGAAGGCCAACCTACGACGCTGCCGTTTGCCACGCCGCGGCCGTGTCGCGATGACCCCCGCCGGGCCCTAGGTCAGGCGGGTGGCCGAGGCGGGCAGCACGGTGCCGTAGCGGTGGGCGGTGAGCGCCACCGCCTGCTCGCGCACCCAGCGGAACAGCTCGACGCGGCCGTGGCCCACGACGGGCTGGCGGTCGACGGTGATGCCGGCCCGGTGGGCGGCGGCGAGCACCGAGGTCGGCGGCTCGCCCAGGTACCGCAGGCGCTCGGCGCCGGTGTGGACAAGGCGGGCGGCGAGGACGTCGTCGTCCTCCACCACCGCGTCCACACCCGAGCGCGGTGACGGCACCGAGAGCTCCACGGAGGTGCCGGTGACGCGGGCGGCCTCGGCCACGAGGGCCACGCTCACCTCGTCGATATCGGCATCGACCCGCACCACGACGTGGCGCAGCGGCCGGTAGCGCAGCACGTTGCGCTCAACCCGCAGGCCGGTGGGGTCGTGCTCGAGGGCGAAGTGCCGCTCCCACCAGTCGGCGTAGGAGGCGGCGGCCGCCTCGACGGTGGGCGTCGCGGTGGGACGCCACCAGCCGAGGGAGGCCACGTAGTCGGGCCCGCCCGCCTTGGCCGTGGGCCCCACAGACGACCGCTTCCAGCCGCCGAAGGGCTGGCGGCGCACCACCGCGCCGGTGGTCGTGCGGTTCACGTAGGCGTTGCCCACCTCCACCGCGGCCAGCCACCGGCGCACCTCGGCCGGGTCGAGCGAGTGGATGCCGCCGGTGAGCCCGTACGGCGGGGCGTTCTGCAGCGCAACCGCGTGGTCGAGGTCGTCGGCGCGCATCACCCCGAGGACGGGGCCGAAGACCTCGGTGAGGTGGAACGTCGAGCCGGGGCGCACCCCGAGCTTCACCCCCGGCCGCCAGCGCAACCCGTGGGCATCGAGGCTCGCCGGGGCCACCAGCCACTCCTCGCCCTCGTCGAGGTGGAGCAGCGCGTCGGACAGCGGCCCCTCGGGCGGGCGGATCAGCGGACCGACCACCGTGGCCGGGTCGGTGGACGCGCCCACGGCGAGGCTGGTGACGGCGTCGTCGAGCTGGCGGCGGAAGCGGGGGTCGTCGTAGACGCTCGCCTCCACGATGGCGAGGCTGGTGGCCGAGCACTTCTGGCCGGCGTGGCTGAAGGCGGAGTGGGCCAGGTCGCGCACCGCGGCGTCGAGGTCGGCGGCCTCGGTGATCACCATGGCGTTCTTGCCGCTCGTCTCCGCCAGCAGGTGCAGGTCAAGCCGCCACGACAGGAATCGCATCGCCGTGGCGTGGGCGCCGGTGAGGATCACGCCGTCGACGCCGGGGTGGGTGATGAGGTGGCGGCCCACGGCGCCGTCCTCGCACGGCAGGAGGTGCAAGGCGTCGGCGGGGACCCCGGCGTCCCAGCACGCTCGGGCCAGGGCGGCGGCGACGAGGACCGTCTCGGGGGCGGGCTTGAGCACCACGGTGTTGCCGGCGGCCAGGGCGGCCACCACCCCGCCGAGGGGGATGGCGAGGGGGAAGTTCCACGGTGCCGCCACCACCACCACGCCGAGCGGGTCGAAGGCCACCCCCTCGACGGCCAGCGACTCGATCCCCACGGCCGAGACGCCGTAGGAGCGGGCGAAGTCGATGGCCTCGCTCACCTCGGGGTCGCCCTCGGCGAGGGTCTTGCCGGCGTCGTGGGCCATGGTGGCCAGCAGGTCGAACCGCCGCTCGGCGACCACGTCGGCCACCCGGTCGAGGACGGCCCGGCGCTCGGCGGCCGGGCGGGCCGACCACCCGGGCAGGCCGGCGCGTGCCGCCACCACGGTCCGGTCGACCAGGGCGAGGTCGGCCACGCCGTAGGTGTGCAGGGCGGCGCCGGTGGAGGGGTCGACGGCGGTGACCGACCCACGGGTGTCGACCTCCTCCCCGTCGACCACCGGCGACACGCGGCCCGGTGGCCGCCACGCCCGGAGCACCTCGAGCATCCGCTCCCGTACCTCGGCCACGGCCACGTCGGTGTCGGGTTCGTTGGTGAACACCGCGCCGGCCGGTCGCTCGAGGGCGACGCCCCGGCGGGGGATGGTCGACACAATCGTCCGGTCGGCCACCGCCTCGGCGAAGCGGTCGCGCTGCTCGTCCCACGCCGGCGTGCCCGGCGCCAGGGCGAGGAGGTGGCGGAGGAAGTTCTCGGGGGCAGCGTTCTCGTCGAGGCGGCGGGCGAGGTAGGAGATGGCTGCTTCGAGGTCGGCGTCGCGCACCACCGGCGTGTAGAGGATCACGTTGCCCACGGCCCGGGCCTGGGCGGCGGCCATGCCGGTGAGCATCTCCACGTCGAGGCGGTCCTCGGCGTCGAGGTGGCGGGCCCGCACCAGGCCCCACGCCACGTCGAAGAGGTTGTGGCTGGCCAGGCCCACCCGCACCGCGGGGTCGTTCTCCGGGGCGAGGGCGGCGTCGAGGAGGCGCTTGTAGCTGGCGTCGACCTCGGGCTTCGACCCGTAGGGCGCCTGGGGCCAGCCGTGCAGCTCGGCCTCGGCCCGCTCGACCGCCAGGTTGGCCCCCTTCACCAGGCGGACCTTGGTGACCGCCCCGGTGCGCTCGTGGCGGCGACGGGCCCACTGGCAGAGGTCGTCGAGGGCGGCGTGGGAGTCGGGCAGGTAGGCCTGGAGGACGATCCCGGCGTCGAGGTGCTCGTAGGGGGCCTCGTCGAGGACCCGGCGGAACACCGAGGTCGTCAGCTCGAGGTCGCGGTACTCCTCCATGTCGAGGTTGACGAAGACCGGGGGCGTGGAGGCGGCTGCCTGGTCGAACACCCGCCGCACGGCCGCCGAGGCGCGGGTCACGCCGTCGTCAAAGGCGACGGGCTGGAGCTGGGCACAGATCGAGGAGAGCTTCACCGACGCGTAGCCCACGTCGGACCGCCGCACCTGGGCCAGCACGGCGGCAAGGCGCCGGGCCGCCTCGCCGTGACCAAGCACCGCCTCGCCGAGCACGTTGAGGTTCACCCGCGACCCCTCGGCCCTGACCGCCTCGAGGTGGCGGGTGAGGGTGGGCTCCTCGGCGGGCACGACCACCGAGCGGACCTGCTGGCGGATGCGCCGGGCGGCCAGCGGCACCACCGGCCACGGCAGTGCCGGCGCCAGACGGGCGCCGAGCTGGAGCGAGAGCCGGTCGAGCAGCGGCAGCGACGACGGGGCACCGTGCTCGGCGACGAGGTCGGCGAGGCGCTGGGCGGCGCGGCGACGGGTGCGGATGCGCAGCACCTCGTCGGTCAGCGCCAGGGTGAGGCGACGGCCGGCCTCGTCCTCGACCAGCCGTGACAGCTGCTGGCCCCGCCGCGCCTCGTCGGGCGTCGTCAGGGGGGCGGCCTCGGTGACCAGCCGGGCGGCCAGCGCCACTGCCTCGTCGATGGCGCTTGCATCGGAGGCCATGGGGCAAGCCTGCCCGAACCGGCACCCAATCCGCCGGATCCCTGGGGATCCGGTCGGTGGCCCGACGGCGGCGCGTCACATCACCAGGGTGGTGCCCCCGTCGACGACCAGCACGTGGCCGGTCACGTAGGCGTTGCGGACCAGGCCGACGACGGCCTCGGCGCAGTCATCGGGGGTGGCGGAGCGCTTCAGCGGCGCCATCTGGGCGATTGCTGCGTGCTGGGCGTCCCAGTCGGCGGTCCACGGCGTGGCCACCAGCCCGGGGGCCACGGCGTTGAACCGCACCGGCCCGTGGCTCTTGGCAAGCAGCAGGGTCATGTGGTTGAGGGCGGCCTTGCTCATGGCGTAGGCGATCGAGGAGCCCACCGGGCGCACCCCGGCGATCGAGGTGACCGTCACCACGCTCGGGTCGGGCGACTCCCGAAGGTGGGGCATGGCCGCCATGGTCAGCCACCACGTGCCGAACACGTTCACGTCGACGGTCTTCTGGAAGACGTCGTCGGTGAGGGCGTCGAGGTCGTGGTGGGGGACCACCGTTGTCCACCCGGCGTTGTTGACGAGGATGTCGAGGCGCCCGAAGCGCTCGATGGTGGCGTCGACGAGGGCGTGGCCCTGGGCCTGGTCGCTGATGTCGGCCTGGACGTAAGTCGACTCGGTGGGCAGCGACTCGGCCACCGCGGTGCCGGCCTCGACCGACGTCGCCGAGTTGACCACCACGTTGGCGCCGAGTCCGGCGAGGCGGTGGGCGGTGGCCTCGCCGATCCCGCTCGACGACCCCGTCACGATCGCCACCCTGCCGTCGAGCTCGCCCATCGGTCCTCCTCGTATCGTCGGCACCACTCGGCACCGACGGTCGGATCCTATGAGCGGCGGCGTCGGCGGGGTGCCGAGCATGCCCGTCGGTCGACGCGGCGGGCACCACACTGTGCCGGTGGACCGGCCGACCGAGGAGCTGCTGGCGCGCACCGAGCAGTGGTTCATCTCGCGCGGCACCCCGCACTTCATCGAGGACTACAGCGCAGCGCGTGACGTCTTCACCAGGGCGGCGCCGGTGCTGACGGTGATCTTCCTGGTGGAGGTGCTCGCCGCCGTCAACACCGATTGGCACCCGGCGGTCAACGCGGTGGTGCTGTTGGCAGGTGTCGGCCTGCTCCTCGGGACCTGGGCCGCGGTCAACCGGCTGCGCGGGCGCCCCGCCCTGGCCCGGCCCGAGTCGGTGGGGCCGGTGGAGCTGACCGTGTTCGTCGTGGCTCCCGCCGCCCTCCACGTCCTCTTCGGCGCCCAGGCCGGGGCCGCCGTTGCCGTGGCGATGACCAACCTCCTCCTGCTCGGCGCCATCTACGCCGTCACCAGCTACGCCCTGTTGCCGCTGACCCGCTGGGCACTGGTGAAGACGGCTCGCGAGCTGGGGGCGGTGGCCGGCCTCTTGGCACGCGCCCTGCCGCTGCTGCTGCTGTTCATGACCTTCCTCTTCATCAACGCCGAGGTGTGGCAGGTGGCGGCCGTGCTCGAGGGCGGCTTCCTCGCCCTGGCCGTGGGTCTGTTCACCCTCGTCGGCACCGCCTTCATCCTGGCCCGGCTCCCGAGTGAGATCCGGCGCCTGTCGGCGTTCTCCTCCTCCGACGACGTCGCTTCCCTCTGCGAGGGATCGCCCCTCGACGGCTGGTGCGACCGGGTGGCGCCGGTGGAGGCCGCCCCGCTGTCGGGTCGCCAGCGGGCCAACGTGGTGCTGGTGATGCTGTTCAGCCAGGGCCTCCAGGTGGTGCTGGTGGGGCTGACCATCGCAGCGTTCTTCATGGTCTTCGGTCTCCTCACCATCACCCCCGCCATCGTCGAGCACTGGACCGGCAGCCCCGGCGACGCGCTGGTGACCTGGCAGCTCTGGGGCAGGGCAGTGGTGCCGAGCGTGCAGCTGGTGCGGGTGTCGGTGTTCCTCGGTTCGTTCTCGGCGCTGTACTTCGCCGTCTACGCCATCACCGACGCCACCTACCGCCAGGAGTTCTTCGACGTGGTGGTCGACGACGTGCGCCGTTCGCTGGCCGTTCGCACCGTCTACCTCGGCCTGCGGAGGTAAGGGGCCACCGCGAGCTGCTCAGCCCTGCCAGCGCCCCCGGTGCACGAGGTCGTCGAGCTCGACCCGCTTGCTCTTCAGCGGGCTGTCCGACGGGGGGCCGGGCCGGCCCAACGTGACGCCCATCGTCCCCTCGTGATCGTCGGGGATTCCGAGGAGGGCGCGGATGCGGCCCTGGTGCTGGAAGGTGACCGGGCAGGTGGCCAGGCCCTCGGCGTTGGCCGCCACCATGAGGTTCTGGGCCATGCGGCCCACGTCGAACATCCGCCCCGTCTCGGCCGGGACCACGAAGACGATCACCACCGGGGCCGAGCCGATCCACGAGGTGAAGTCGCCGCACTCGGCCAGGCCGTCGCGGTCGGCCTGGTCGGTGACCACCACCAGGCGGGTGAGCTGCATGTTCTTGGCGCTGCCCGCCATGCGGGCGGATCGCAGCACCTTCTCGAGCTGCTCCTCGGGCACCGGCTCGGGCAGGTAGCTGCGGGTGTCGCGCTTGGTGACGATGGCCTGGTGGGCGTCCATCACCTCAGTGTGACCTGCCGGGGTCGTCGGCGCGCCGGCGATCACTCGTCGGCCAGCTCGGGCGGGAAGCCGCCGGTGGCGATGGGGCCCCAGCGGTCGATGGTGATGCGGATGAGGCACTTGCCCTGGTCGACCATGGCCTGGCGGTATTCGTCCCAGTCGGGGTGCTCGCCCGCGAGACGGCGGTAGTACTCGACCAGCGGCTCGAGCGCCTCCGGCAGGTCCAGCACCTCGGCGGTGCCGTCGACCTGCACCCACGGCCCGTTCCACTCGTCGGAGACGACGCAGACCGAGGCGGCGGGCCGCTTGCGGAGGTTGGCCGCCTTGGCTCGCTTCGGATAGGTGGAGATGACGATGCGCCCCTCGGCGTCGACGCCACCGGAGACAGGGGAGAGCTGCGGCGATCCGTCGGAGCGGGTGGTGGAGAGGATCAGCTTCCGGCGAGGCTCGAGGAACTCGAGGAGCTCCTGCCGGTCGACGGTGCGGTTCTGGGCGATCTTTCGGGCCATGGCACGAGTCTGGCCCGAGCGTCCTCGGGCTGCGCGGTCACCGACCTTGGTCGATGACGCGGCGTCGGCGCGAGGCTGTGGCCGCTGGGATCGGGTCGATCCTGAGGAGGGTCTGATGATGAAGACGCGCTTCACCGAGATGTTCGGACTGGCCCATCCGGTCATGTCGGCGCCCATGGCCGTGCACAGCGGCGGGACGCTGGCCGCCGCGGTGACGGCAGCGGGCGGGTTGGGCTCCTTCGGGGCCATGCACCCGACCAAGGGACCCGAGTGGGTCGTCGCCGAGATCGCCGCCATCCGCGCGGCCACCGATGGGCCGTTCGCAGTGGGCTTCATCACGCCCTTCCTCTCCTTCGCCGAGGCGCTCTTCGACGCCACCTTGGCCGAGCACCCACCGGTGGTCGCCCTGTCCTTCGCCGACCCTGGGCCGTGGGCCGCTCGGGCCAGGGAGGCCGGGGCCAAGGTGATGTGCCAGGTCCAGACCTTCGACGGTGCTGCCATGGCCGTCGACGCCGGTGCCGACGTCATCGTCGCCCAGGGCACCGAGGCCGGAGGCCACACCGGCTCGATGAGCCTCCTGCCGTTGCTGGCCGGGGTCGTCGAGCGCCACCCCGAGGTCCCCGTGCTCGCTGCCGGCGGCATCGCCGACGGCCGGACCCTCGCCGCTGCCCTCATGGCCGGCGCCGAGGGGGCGTGGGTCGGCACCGCCTTCCTGGCCACGCCGGAGGCGGTCGAGGTGCACGACGTCCACAAGCGCCTCATCGTGGAGAGCGACGGCGACGACACCGTCTTCACCCGCGCCTACGACATCACCTCGGGGTTGCCGTGGCCCGCGGAGATCGGCGAGCGGGTGCGCCGGAA
>DATKDW010000057.1 GCA_035512495.1 Acidimicrobiales bacterium | reverse complement strand
GACCCGATGGGCGTGCACACCGGCGACTCCATCACCGTGGCGCCGGCCCAGACCCTCTCCGATGTCGAGTACCAGCGCATGCGCGACGCCGCCTTCGCCTGCATCCGCCGCGTGGGCGTGGAGACCGGCGGCTCCAACGTGCAGTTCGCCCTCGACCCCGATACCGGCGACATGGTGGTGATCGAGATGAACCCCCGTGTCAGCCGCTCGTCGGCGCTGGCATCCAAGGCCACCGGCTTCCCCATCGCCAAGATCGCGGCCCGCCTGGCCGTGGGCTACACGCTCGACGAGATCACCAACGACATCACCAAGAAGACCCCGGCCAGCTTCGAGCCGGTCATCGACTACGTGGTCACCAAGGTGCCCCGCTGGGCCTTCGAGAAGCTGCCTGGCTCCACCGGCGTGCTCGGCACCCAGATGCAGTCGGTGGGCGAGGCCATGGCGATCGGCCGCACCTTCCCCGAGTCGCTGCAGAAGGCCATGCGCTCGCTCGAGACCGGCCGCCACGGCCTCAACTGCGATCCAGGCGAGGCGGCGCTCGACGACCTCGACGATGACGAGCTGGTTCGCCGCGCCGCCATCGGCACCCCCGACCGCCCCTTCCAGCTGGAAGCGGCGCTGCGCCGCGGCATCACCATCGACCGCCTCTACGCCACCACCCGCGTCGACCCGTGGTTCCTCGATCAGATCAGCCTCATCACCGAGGAGCGGGCCCACCTCGCCGAGGTCGGCTTCGAGGCGATGACCCGCCGGTCGTGGCTGCGGGCCAAGCGCCTCGGGTTCTCCGACGCCCAGCTCGCCCACCTGTGGCACGCCGACGAAGGCACCGTGCGGGCGGCTCGCCTCGCGGCCGGCGTGCGCCCCGTCTACAAGACCGTCGACACCTGTGCAGCCGAGTTCGAGGCCGCCACGCCGTACCACTACTCGACCTACGAGGACGAGGACGAGGTCCAGCCCAGCGCCAAGCCCAAGGTCATCATCCTCGGCTCGGGCCCCAACCGCATCGGCCAGGGGATCGAGTTCGACTACTGCTGCGTCCACGCCAGCTTCGCCCTCTCGGCGGCCGGTTACGAGACGGTGATGATCAACTGCAACCCCGAGACCGTCTCCACCGACTACGACACCTCCGACCGCCTCTACTTCGAGCCGCTCACCGCCGAGGACGTGGCCAACGTCCTCGACGCCGAGATGGCCTCGGGCGAGATCGCCGGCATCATCGTCGGCCTCGGGGGCCAGACACCGCTGAAGCTGGCGGCGGGGCTGCCTGCCCACCTGGTGGCAGGGACGTCGCCCGAATCGATCGACCTGGCCGAGGACCGCGAGCGCTGGAACGCCCTGTGCGCCCGTCTCGACATCCCCCAGCCGGCGGGTGCCATCGCCTTCGACCTCGACCAGGCGCTCGCCGTGGTGGAGCGGATCGGCTTCCCCGCCCTGGTGCGCCCGAGCTACGTGCTGGGCGGGCGGGCCATGTCGATCGTCTACGACGCCGACGCCCTCACCTCGGCCATGGCCGAGCTTGCCGGGGCCGGCAGCCTCGGCCGCGAGGGCGGACTGTCGTCCACCCGGCCCGTGCTGATCGACCGCTTCCTCGAGGACGCCATCGAGGTCGACGTCGACGCCCTCCGCGACGCCACCGGCGACGTTCTCATCGCCGCGGTCATGGAGCACGTCGAGGAGGCGGGCGTGCACTCCGGCGACAGCGCCTGTGTGATCCCGCCCCCCACGCTGCCGGCCTCGGTCATCGAGGTCATCGAGGGCTACACCCGCGCCATCGCCGACGAGCTCGACGTGCGGGGCCTCATCAACATCCAGTTCGCCGTGCGCCAGGGCCAGGTCTTCGTCATCGAGGCCAACCCCCGGGCGAGTCGCACCGTGCCCTTCGTGGCCAAGGCCACCGGCACCTCGCTCGCCAAGTGCGCGGCCCGGGTCATGCTCGGCGCCACCCTCGTCGAGCTGCGCTCCGAGGGTCTGCTGGTGGAGCCCAACACCGATGGCCACGTGTCGGTGAAGGAGGCGGTGCTGCCGTTCAACCGCTTCCCCGACGTCGACACCCTGCTCGGCCCCGAGATGCGCTCCACCGGTGAGGTCATGGGCATCGACCGCACCTTCGGCCTGGCGTTCGCCAAGAGCCAGATCGCGGCGGGCGAGCGGCTGCCGAGCGGCGGCACGGTCTTCCTGTCGCTCGCCGACCGCGACAAGGCCAACGGGCTCATCGCCGCCCGACGTTTCGCCGATCTCGGCTTCGCCATCGCCGCCACCAGCGGCACCGCCGCCTTCCTCCAGAAGGAGGGCGTCGTGGTCGCCACCGTGGTCGACAAGGTGGCCGACGGCACCAGCATCGCCGACCCGGAGGCGGTCACGGCCGTCGAGCTCCTCCGTGCAGGCGACATCGACCTCGTCATCAACACCCCTCGGGGCAGTGGGCCGCGGGCCGACGGGGCGTACATCCGCTCCGCCGCCGCGGCCAACCGGGTGCCATGCCTCACGACCGTGGCGGCGGCGCTTGCAGCCGCCAACGGCATGGCCGACTGGTCGGCGCACGAGCTGCGGGTACGGGCGCTGCAGGACTACCACCACCCGGCTGCCCGGCAGCTCGGCCTCGGGCTGTGACGGTGCGCCGGCCGGGGAGCCTCGGCCGGCTGCTGCCGTTCGGCCGGAGGCGTCGTGGCGTCGACCTCACGACCCGGGTGGGCTCGGTCACCCTCCCCAACCCGGTGATGACCGCGTCGGGCACCGCCGGCCATGGCGCCGAGCTCGGGCGGTACCTCGACCTCGGGGCGCTCGGCGCGGTAGTGGTGAAGTCGCTCTCGGCCGATCCGTGGGCGGGCAACCCCGCCCCCCGGGTGCACGAGACCACCGCGGGGATGATCAACAGCGTGGGGCTCCAGGGCCCCGGGGTGGCCGCCTGGCTGGCCGACGAGCTGCCCGACCTGGTCGCCGGTGGTGCCCGCGTGGTGGCGAGCATCTGGGGGCGCAGCATCGACGACTATGCCGCCGCCGCCGCCCTCCTCGCCGGTGCGCCGCCGCAGGTGGTCGCCGTCGAGGTGAACCTCTCGTGCCCCAACCTCGACGGCGGCCGACACCTGTTCGCGCAGTCGGCCGCCCAGACCGAGGAGGCCATGGCAGCCACGGCCGCGTGCGGTCGGCCCCGCTGGGCGAAGCTCACCGCCAACGTCACCGACCTCGTGGAGGTGGCCAGGGCGGCGCATCGGGGCGGGGCCGAGGCGGTCACCCTCATCAACACGGTTGCGGGCATGGCCATCGACGTCGAGGCCCGGACCTACCGCCTGGGGGCGGGTGGGGGCGGTCTCTCCGGCGCCGCCATCCACCCGGTCGCGGTCCGGGCGGTGCACGATGTCCACGCCGTGCTGCCCGAGCTCCCGATCGTGGGGGTGGGTGGGGTGGTGAGCGGTACCGACGCCGCCGAGCTCCTGCTCGCGGGGGCCTCTGCGGTCCAGGTGGGCACCGCCACCTTCGCCGACCCGAGGGCGCCGGCGAGGGTGCTGGACGAGCTCGGACGGTGGGCGACGAGACAGGGTGTGACGGCGATCGACGAGGTGATAGGGGCCGTGCACGCCCCGGGGAGGAGCCAACGGTGAGCGACGAGGCCACGACCGAGACCACGACCGAGGACGAGGACGACCTCGAGGACGACGAGGAGGGGGCGCCGCCGGAGCTGCAGGCCAAGCTGGCGCTGGCGCTCGATGTCGACGACCTCGTGGCCGCCATGCGCATGGCGCGGATGCTCAAGCCCTGGTTCGGCGTGGCCAAGGTGGGCCTCGAGCTCTACACCGCGGCCGGACCCACCGCCATCGGCGCTCTCCAGGATGCCGGCTACGACGTCTTCGCCGACCTCAAGCTCCACGACATCCCCACCACCGTCAACAAGTCGGCAGCGGTGATCGGCGCCTTCGGGGTCAAGTACCTCACGATCCACGCCATGGGGGGCCCGGTCATGCTTCGGGCCGGCGTCGACGGGTTCATCGACGCCGCGCTCCGGGCCGATCTCGAGCCTCCCACCGCCCTGGCGGTGACGGTGCTCACCAGCGATGGCGATGCCCCCGAGCACATCCTCCCCAAGCGCGTGGCGGCCGCCCTCGAGGCCGGGTGCGGGGGGCTCATCTGCGCGGCGCCCGACCTCCCGCTCGTGCGAGAGCTCGCACCACGCCTCGTCAAGGTGGTGCCCGGCACCCGCCCGGCGGGCGCCGACACCCACGACCAGGCCCGCACCGCCACCCCCGATGCCGCGCTCGCCGACGGCGCCGACCTGCTGGTGATCGGGCGCACCGTGACCGGCGCCGCCGATCCGGAGCAGGCCGCTGACGACCTCGTCGCCAGCCTGTCGCCGCCGGCCAAGACGACCTGATCCGTTCTGGCACCAGATCCGCGCTGGGTTCCGGCGCGTTCCTGGTGCCAGAACAGCTCCTCGAGACCCGTGGGTGGGGTCAGCTGGCAGGCACAGAGGCCCAGCCATCCTCGACTGCGAGGTCGAGGAGGCGGGCGAGGAAGGTCGCCATCTGCTCGCGCGTCACCGCGACGTCGGGGCCAAAGGTGCCGTCGCCGTAGCCGACGGCGATGCCCGCGCCGTTGACGCGACCGATGTTGGCGTGGTGCGGGTGGGTGGAGGGGACGTCGCTGAACGAGACGTCGCTGCTCGGGAGCTCGGCGCCGGCGAGGACTCGGTGGGTACCGGCCACGACCGTGGCCATCGAGCCGCGGGTGACGGCCAGGTCGGGGGAGAAGCTGCGGTCGGCGCTGCCCATGATCCCGGCGTCGGCCACCCGGTTGATGGCGTCCTCGTGCACCGAGCCGTCGTCGTCGTCGAAGTGGTCGTGGGTCGCCGGTGGTAGGGGAGACCCGACCGCCTCGGCCAGGCGCACCGCGAACGAGGCCAGCTGGGCCCGGCTGATCGGGTCCACGGGGGCGTAGGTCCCGTCGGTGCGGCCCTGGGCGATCTCCCACCAGCTCACGCAGTCGACGGCGTCCTGGTGGGTGCCGGCCACGTCGGGGTAGCGGGCGGCCTCTACGCGGTCGGGCGGGCAGGCCTGCTCGATCCCCCTGGCGGTGCTGGTCCCGGAGGCGGACGCCGTGGCGTAGTCGCCGCGCTCGACCGCCGACTCGAGGGAGCCGAAGGGGTTCATGCGGTTGATGCCGCCGACCTCGCAGGGCGCGTGCTCGACGGCGGGGTCGTGGATCTCGAAGTGGAGGTGGTCGGGGCCCCCCTTGGCGTTGCCGGAGTCGCCCATCCAGCCGATGTGCTGGCCGCGGGTCACCACGGATCCCTCCTCGAGGCCGGGGGCGTAGGCGTGCTCGGGCCCGGCGCTGGCGTCGGTGGTGCCGGGCGTGTCGTCGTTGAGGTGCACGTAGCTGTACTTGCGCCCGTCGTCGCCGGCGATGCGGATCATGTAGCCGTACGAGGGCTTCTCCATCGGCATGAACGTGACCGTGCCCCCCACCGCGGCGTAGATCTCGGAGTGCTTGGGGCCGATGATGTCGGTGGCGCAGTGGGTCCGGCCGCCGCCCCGCGGGTCGTCGTAGTCGTCGGTGAAGGAGGTCCCGGGCTCTGCCGGGTAGGTGATGTCGACCACCGAGTCGATCGTCGTTTCCGCAGCAGCCGGCGCCACGGGGACCGCCATCAGGGCCAGGCCCAGCGCCAGGGCGAGGGTGAGACCCGCGAGGGCGCGCGCCGAGGAGGGGGCAATGCGGGCCATGGCTGGCAACGGTACACGTGAGGACATCACTGGAGGTGTCGGCGGGGAGCGATCGGACATTGAGGCTGCGCTATGGTCCACCGCCATGCCGATGCCCCCCAGCCTCTCCCCCGAACAGCGCCAGGCCGCCCTCGAGAAGGCGGCTGTGGCCAGGCGCCTGCGGGCTGAGCTGAAGGAGAAGCTCAAGATGGGCTCCACCTCGCTCCCCGAGCTGCTGGCGATGGCCGACGTCGACGAGATGGTCGGCAAGATGAAGGTCCTCTCGGTGCTGGAGTCGCTGCCCGGCCTGGGCAAGATCAAGGCGCGGCGCCTGATGGAGGAGATCGGCATCTCGGAGACGAGGCGCCTGCGGGGCCTGGGCCACAACCAGCGCGACGAGCTCCTCAGCAAGTACCCCCCGGTCTGACCCGGCCCTTGATCGTCGTCGTGGCCGGACCGTCGGGAGCCGGGAAGGGGTCGATCGTCTCCCGCCTGGTGGCCGACGACCCGCGCCTGTGGCTCAGCCGGTCGTGGACGACGCGGCCCCGCCGGCCGGAGGAGGCCGAGGACGCGTACGTCTGGGTCGACCACGAGACGTTCATCGCCCACGCCGAGGCCGACGGCTTCCTCGAGTGGTTCGAGGTCTACGGCGACCTCAAGGGCACCCCCCGTCCAGACCCGCCCCGGGGCAGCGACGTCGTGCTCGAGATCGACCTCCAGGGCGCACAGATCGTGAAGGAGACGTTCCCCGACGCCTTCGTGCTCTTCATCCGGCCGCCGTCCCGAGCCGAGCAGGAGCGGCGGATGCGGGACCGGGGCGACGACGACGAGAGCATCGCCCGGCGCCTCGCCAAGGGCGACAGCGAGGAGGAGCGCGGCCTCGCCATCGCCGACCACGTCGTCGTCAACGACGACCTGGACCGCGCCGTCGCCGATGCCGCCGCTGCCCTCGCCGCCCGGCGGGCCACCGGCTAGCCCTGAACCCCGCCGCCGGTCAGCCCGGTGCGGGTCCCGGGGGCGTGCGCTGGTAGCGTTGGCACCCATGTCGTGGCCGCAGGACTCAATGATCACCCCGCCCATCGAGGACCTGCTCGAGCGGGTCGACTCCAAGTTCACCCTGGTGACCCTCGGCTCGCGCCGGGCCCGCCAGGTCAACTCCTACTTCGGTCACCTCGGCGAGGGCCTCGGCGCGATCGTGCCGCCCCAGGTCAGCTCCACCTCCCGCAAGCCGCTCTCGATCGCCTTCGAGGAGATCGCCGCCGACAAGATCACCTACGAGCGCATCGACGAGGCCGCCCTCGCCGCCGAGGCCCAGGCCGAGGCCGACGCCCTGGCCGCGGCCGAGTCGCCCGACGAGGCCTGACGCCCGGCGCAAACGCCCCGGGAACGCCCATGCTGGCCGGTCGTCGCATCGTCCTCGGGGTTTCAGGCGGCATCGCCGCCTACAAGGCGATCGAGGTGTGCCGCCGGCTCGTCGACGCCGGCGCCCACGTGAGCCCGGTGCTCACCCCCGACGCCCAGCACTTCGTCACCACCACCACGTTCTCTGCCCTGGCGTCGGAGCCGGCCCGCACGTCGTTGTGGGACAGCCCCGAGCCCAGCCCCCACACCTCCCTCGGACAGGGTGCCGACCTCGTGGTCGTGGCCCCGGCCACCGCCAGGGTGATCGCCGCCTACGCCATGGGGCTCTCCGACGACCTGCTCGTCGCCACGCTGCTCGCCACCCGGGCGCCGGTCGTGGTGTGCCCGGCGATGCACACCGAGATGTGGGAGCAGCCCGCCGTCCAGGCCAACCTTGCCACCCTGCGGGGCAGGGGGGTCCACGTGGTCGAGCCGGTGGCCGGGCACCTCGCCGGTGGTGACGTCGGCATGGGACGCCTGCCCGAGCCCGCCGACATCGTCGCCGCCTGCGAGGCGGTGCTCGCTCGGGGAGCCGACCTGGCCGGCCTGCGCGTGCTGGTGACCGCCGGCGGCACCCGCGAGGCGATCGACCCGGTGCGCTTCCTCGGCAACCGGTCGTCGGGCAAGCAGGGCCACGCCGTGGCCGACGAAGCCGCCGGACGCGGGGCCGAGGTCACCATCGTCACCACCGTCGACCGGCCTGTCGCCCCGGGGGTCGAGGTGGTCCGCGTCGACAGCGCCGCCGAGATGGAGGAGGCGGTCCTCGCCCGGTCGGCCACCGCCGACATCATCGTGATGGCCGCCGCCGTCGCCGACTTCCGCCCCAAGGTCGCGGCCGAGGCCAAGCTGAAGAAGGCCGACGGCACACCAGAGGTCGTGCTCGAGCCCACGCCCGACATCCTCGCCGGGCTGGGGCGCGCCAAGCCCCCCGGCCAGACCCTCATCGGCTTCGCCGCCGAGACCGACGACGTCAGCGCCAACGCCCGCGCCAAGCTGGTCCGCAAGAGCCTCGACCTCATCGTGGCCAACGACGTGTCGGCTGTCGGGGTGGGCTTCGAGCACGACACCAACGCGGTGACGATCATCACCGCCTCCGGGATCGACAAAGATGTGCCCCTGGCCGACAAGCGGGCGGTCGCCCGCGCCGTCATCGACGCGGCCCTGGCCTCCCGCACCGCCCCCAATCAGGAGACAACGTGAGCAGTCGCCACCACACCTTCACCTCGGAGTCCGTCACCGAGGGCCACCCCGACAAGATGGCCGACCAGGTGTCCGACGCCATCCTCGACGCCATCCTCGCCGAGGACCCCATGGGGAGGGTCGCCTGCGAGACGATGCTCACCACCGGCTTGGCCGTCGTGGCGGGCGAGATCACCACCGAGGCCTACGTCGACATCCCCAAGATCGTTCGCCAGACGATCTGCGAGATCGGCTACGACCGCGAGTCCTTCGGCTTCGACGGCCACACCTGCGGCGTCATGATCTCCATCGACGAGCAGTCGCCCGACATCGCCCAGGGCGTCGACCGCGCCTTCGAGCGCCGCACCGGCGTGTCCACCGAGGACGAGCTCAATGCCCAGGGCGCCGGCGACCAGGGGATGATGTTCGGCTACGCCTGCGACGAGACCGACGACCTCATGCCCATGCCGATCTGGCTGGCGCACCGCCTCGCCCACCGCTTGTCCGAGGTCCGCAAGGCCGGGATCCTCCCGTACCTACGCCCTGACGGGAAGACCCAGGTCACGTTCGACTACGAGAACGGCCGCCCCGTCCGGCTCAAGACCGTGCTGATCTCCACCCAGCACCAGCCCGGCCTCGACGCCGAGACGCTGATCAAGCCCGACCTGCGCGAGCACGTGATCAACCCGCTGCTGCCCGCGGGCCTGGCCGACGACGACCTCGAGGTCTACGTCAACCCCACCGGGACCTTCGAGCTCGGCGGCCCTCACGCCGACACCGGCCTCACCGGCCGCAAGATCATCGTCGACACCTACGGCGGCATGGCCCGCCACGGCGGCGGCGCCTTCTCGGGCAAGGACCCCTCCAAGGTCGACCGCTCGGCGACCTACGCCGCGCGGTGGGTGGCCAAGCACGTCGTCGCCGCCGGCGCCGCCAGCCGCTGCGAGGTCCAGGTCGCGTACGCCATCGGCGTGGCCCGGCCGGTGTCGCTGCTGGTCGAGACGTTCGGGACCGAAACGGTCGACCCCGGGGCCATCGAGCGTGCCGTCGACGATCTGTTCGACCTCCGTCCCGCCGCCATCGTGCGCGACCTCGACCTGCGCCGGCCGATCTATCGCAGCACCGCCGCCTACGGGCACTTCGGCCGCTCGGCCAAGGAGTTCTCGTGGGAGGCCACGCCCAAGCTGGACGACCTCAAGTCGGCACTGGCGCTCTAGCGGGCGCCGCCGGGCAGCGCGTCGTGCGCGTGTTGCCCGACAGCCCCGCTGTCGACAAGACGTTCGACTACCTCGTCCCCGAAGCGCTCGGCGATGCGGTCCGGGTCGGCACCATGGTCCGAGTGGTGCTCCACGGCCGCCGCGTCGGCGGCTGGGTGGTCGAGGACCACGTGTCGCCGCCGGCGGGCGTCACACTGCTGCCCCTCGCCAAGGTGACGGGCTGGGGTCCCGCCCCTGACCTGATCGAGCTGGCCCGGTGGGCGGCGTGGCGCTGGGCCGGGCGGCCCGCCCACCTGCTGCGCACCGCGTCGCCGCCGGGCGCGGTCCGTGGCCTGCCCCGGACCGACGCAGCGGAGCCCCCGGCGGCGACGGTGCGCGACCCGCTGGCCGACCGGGCGCTGGCCGCCGGGCAGTCGGTGGTCCGCCTGCCTCCGTCGGCCGACGTCCTGCCCCTCGTGGTGGCCGCCGCCGCCATCGGGACGACGCTCGTGGTGGCCGCCGGGTCGGCCGACGCCAGCGGCCTCGCCCAGCGGCTGCGGCGCGCCGGGCTCTCCACCGCGCTGCTGCCGAGGGAGTGGGCCTCGGCCGCCGCCGGGGCCCGGGTGGTGGTGGGCGCCCGCGCCGCGGCGTGGGGACCGGCGGTCGACCTCGCTTGCGTGATCGTGCTCGACGAACACGCCGAGGCCCACCAAGAGGAGGCAGCCCCCACGTGGCACGCGCGCGACGTGGCCGTCGAGCGGGCGCGTCGGGCCGGGGCTCGCTGTGTGCTCACCTCACCGTGCCCCTCCCTCGAGGCCCAGGCCGCCATGGCCCTGGTGGTCCCGTCACGGCCGGCGGAGCGAGCCGGGTGGCCGGTGGTCGACGTGGTCGACCGCCGGCGGGAGGACCCGCTCCGGGTCGACCTCTACTCGTCGACGCTGGTCGACCTGGTGCGGTCCGGGCGTCGGGTGGTCTGCGTCCTCAACCGCAAGGGCCGCCACCGCCTCCTGGCGTGTGCTGCCTGTGCCGAGCTGGCGCGCTGTGAGGCGTGCGGAGCGGCGGTGTCGACCGGGGAGGAGACCACCCTGGTGTGCGGTCGGTGCGCCACGTCTCGCCCGCCGGTGTGCGCCGTCTGCGGCGGCGGGCGCCTGAAGGTGCGCAGGCTCGGCGTCACGCGCGCCCGCGAGGACCTCGAGCGCCTGGGCGGTGTGCCCGTGGTGGAGGTGACCGGTGATTCCGACACCACCGCCGACATCGACGCCGCCACGGTGCTGGTCGGGACCGAGGCCGTGCTCCACCGCGTGACCGGGGCCGACGCCGTGGCCTTCCTCGACCTCGACGCCGAGCTTCTGGCGCCCCGTCACCGGGCGGCCGAGGAGGCCATGGCGCTGGTCGCCCGGGCCGCCCGCCTCCTCGGGGGCAAGTCGGGCGGTGGTCGGCTTGTGCTCCAGACCCGCCTGCCGTCTCACGAGGTGGTGCAGGCGGCGCTGCTGGCCGACCCGGCGCGGGTGTCGGCCGCTGAGGTCGAGCGCCGCGAGGCGCTGCAGTTCCCCCCGGTCACCGCCCTGGCGCAGGTGTCGGGAGCGAGCGCCGAGCGCTACGCCGCCGACCTCCGGGCGAAGGGCGCGCTCGGCGTCGAGGTGCTCGGCCCGGTCGACGGCACCTGGTTGGTGCGCGCCCCCGACCACGGCCTCCTGTGCGACGCCCTCGCCGCCGTCCCCCGGCCACCGGGTCGCCTGCGGGTCGCCGTGGACCCCCACCGCCTGTGAAATCGCCTCGGCGAAGCCGAGTCTGCATGACAGCCTGCGAGCGGGTGGCGCCGAGGGGAGGGGCCCGCCCGGAGCTTGCGGAGGGTGGGAAGGCCCCGCTCGGGGTCAGGACCCGTGAGCCGCACTCCAGGAGCGGCGGCGGGCCTCGTAGATGGCGATGCCGGCGGCCTGGGAGACGTTGAGCGAGCCGACCCGGCCGAGCTGGGGGATGAACGCCACCGCGTCGCAGGCCGCCAGCGTCAAGGAGGAGAGGCCCTTGTCCTCGTGGCCGAGGGCGAGGCAGACGTCGTCGCCCATCTCGACCTCGTGGAGGGGGACGGCACCGTCGGCGAGCTCGATGCCCACCAGTCGGTAGCCGGCATCCTTGGCCGCATCGATGGCGCCGGCCACCTGTTCGAAGTGCGTCCAGGTGAGGTAGCGCTCGGTGCCGAGGGAGGTCTTGCGGGCCTTGAGGTGCGACGGTGCGGGCGTGGACCCGGCGAGGAAGAGGTGGTCGACCCGCTCGGCGGCCGCGGTGCGGGTGATGGTGCCCACGTTGAATGGGGTCTGCACGCTGTCGAGCAGGAGGGCGAGTCGCCCGCTGGTGCGTCGGCGCCACTCGCGGTGGAGGCGCTTGAGGTCGGTGTCGCCGAGGTTCTTCACGTCCCCGCTCCCGCCGCGCCGGCGTGTGGATCGACCTGCAGGAGGCGGTAGCCCATGCGCGAGGCCAGGCGCGAGGTCGGCCAGCCGGAGGACTCGAGCCAGCGGGTGAGGGAGTCGGCGCCCAGGTGCTTGTGCACGACCAGCACGGCGCGACCAGCGGGGGAGAGGCGTCGGAGCCACCGGGTCAGGATCGCCTGCATGTCGGCCTTGCCGATGCGGACCGGCGGGTTCGACCAGATGAGGTCGAGCGCAAGGTCCTCGGGCACGTCGTCGGGCTCGGCGACGCGCACGTTGGTGGCGCCCGCTGCCTCGGCGTTGGCGGCGGTGAGGGCGAGGGCCCGCCGGTTGATGTCGAGCGCCCAGACGGTGCTGCCCGGTGAGCGGCGGGCGAGCGTCACGGCGATGGGGCCGTAGCCGCACCCCAGGTCGAGGAGGTCGCCGGTTGGCGGCGGAGGTGGGGCCTCCAGCAGCAGCAGCTTGGTCCCGGGGTCGACGGCATCGCGCGCGAACACCCCCCGATCGGTGGCCAGCTGGAGCGTGAGGTCGGGCAGCGTCAGGGACACGGTGCGGCGCTGCGAGGCGACGGCGGGGTCGGCGTCGAAGTAGTGCCCCACGGGCGGTCGCTCCTGGTCGGACGGCAGGCGCGCGGTGATCCGGGCGTGCGGATCGCGCAGTGGCCGACGCTAGCCTTGCCGTCCATGGCTCCCTACCAGATCCGCCTCGTCGGCGACCCGGTGCTGCAGCAGCGCGCCGCCGAGGTCACCGACATCGACGGCCGTCTGGCACGCCTGGCCGACGACATGATCGTGACGATGTACGAGGCTCCCGGCGTCGGGCTGGCCGCCCCCCAGGTGGGCGTCCAGAAGCGGATCTTCGTCTACGACGCCCAGGACGAGCAAGGCCCGAAGGTCATCGTGAACCCCACGATCAGCGAGAGCCGGGGTGAGTGGACCTATGAGGAGGGGTGCCTCTCCGTCCCCGGGCTGTCATGGGAGATCGTGCGCCCGAAGGAGGTCCACCTCACCGGCTACGACCTCGACGGCAACGAGCTGTCGATCGAGGCCGACGAGTACCTGGCCCGGATCTTCCAGCACGAGCTGGACCACCTCGACGGGATCCTCCTCCTCGAGCGCCTCGACGACGACCAGCGCAAGGAGGCCAAGCGGGCGCTGCGCGACCAGCAGCTCCGAGCCTCCACCGGCTTCGACGAGGCTGACGCCGACCGCACCCAGCGGGGCCTGCGCCTGCCCGGCCTCTCCTAGGTGGGTCCCCGCCCCGAGCGGCTCGTCTTCCTCGGCAGTCCCGAGGCCGCCGTCCCGCCGCTGCGCGCCCTCGTCGCAGCCGGCTTCGACGTCGCCCTCGTCGTGTCCCAGCCCGACCGCAAGCGAGGCCGGGGCGGCGCCCTGGTGCCGAGCCCGGTCAAGTCCGCCGCCGTCGAGCTCGGCATCCCAGTGACCGACCGGGTCGACGACGTCGTCGAGGCGGGCGCCGACCTCGGGGTGGTGGTCGCCTACGGGCGCCTCGTCAAGCCTCACGTCCTCGACCGGCTCCCGATGGTGAACCTCCACTTCTCGCTGCTGCCCCGCTGGCGGGGCGCCGCCCCGGTGGAGCGGGCGGTGCTCGCCGGCGACGGGGAGACCGGCGTGTGCCTCATGGCGCTCGAGGAGGGGCTCGACACCGGGCCGGTGTACGCCTGTGAGGTGGTGGCGATCGACCCGATGGAGTCGGTGGAGTCCCTGCGCAACCGCCTGGTGGCCGTGGGCACCGACCTCCTGGTGGCCCACCTCACCGCCGGTCTCGGCGAGCTTGAACCCCAGCAGGGCGTCGCCACCTACGCGGCCAAGATCGACCCGGCCGAGCTGCGGATCGACTGGTCCCGTCCGGCCGCCGAGATCCACGCCCTCACCCGCCTCGGTCGGGCCTGGACGACGTTCCGGGGCAAGCGCCTCAAGGTGCTGGCCGCCCGCCCGGGCGAAGGGGCGCGCTCCCTCGAGCCCGGCGGGATCGACGGCGTCGCCGTCGGCTCCGGCGACGGGTGGCTCGAGCTGGTCGAGGTCCAGCCCGAGGGCAAGGGCGCCCAGGCCGCCGACGCCTGGCGCAACGGCGCCCGCCCAGGCCCCGACGACCGTCTCGGCCAGTAGTGACGGAACCCGACGCCCGGCGCCTGGCGGCGGACGCCCTCATCGCCATCGAGGACGGCGCCTACGCCAACCTGCTGCTCCCGTCGATGCTGGCGGACAGCGGGCTGACGATGCGCGACCGCGGCTTCGCCACCGAGCTCGTCTACGGCACCACCCGCATGCGCCGGGCGTGCGACCACCTGGTGGACCGCTTCGTGATGCGCCAACTCGACCCGCCAACCCGGGCCGCGCTCCGCCTCGGCGCCTATCAGCTCCAGATGCTCGGCACGCCCGCCCACGCAGCGGTGTCGGCCACGGTCGAGGTCGCACCACGCCGGTCGAGGGGCCTGGTCAACGCCGTGCTGCGGCGGGTCTCGACAGCACCGGTCGAGTGGCCGAGCGAGGCGGTGCGCCTGAGCTACCCCGACTGGGTGCTCGACCGCCTCACCGACGACCTGGGCCACGACGACGCGGTGGCCGCTCTGGAGCAGATGAACGAGGCGCCCGAGGTCTCCGAGCGCCCCGACGGCTACACCCAGGACCTGGCGTCGCAGTGGGTGGCGGCGAGCGTGGGCGCGGCCGCGGGGGAGCGGGTGGCCGACATCTGCGCCGCTCCCGGGGGCAAGGCCACGTTCATGGCCGGCACCGGGGCCGTCGTGCTGGCCAGCGACATCAACCCCGCCCGGGTCGCCATGGTCGCGGGCAACGCCGAGGCAACGGGTGCCGAGACGGTCCACGTGGCAGTCGCCGACGGCCGGCGGGCGCCGTGGCGTCCCGGCGCCTTCGACCACGTGCTCGTCGACGCGCCGTGTTCGGGCCTGGGCGTCCTGCGCCGTCGCCCCGATGCCCGCTGGCGGGTGGGCCCCGAAGAGGTGATCCGCCTGGCGGCGCTGCAGCGGGAGCTGCTCGACGCCGCGGTCGCGCTGGTCGCACCGGGCGGGACCCTCACCTACAGCGTGTGCACCCTCACCGCCTCCGAGACGGTCGAGGTCGATGCCTGGCTGGGCGAGCGCCACCCTGTCCTAGAAGCGCTGCCGGCCCCGGGTGAGCCCTGGCGTCCGCACGGGCGTGGTGCGCTGCTGCTGCCCCAGGCTGCCGGCACCGACGGGATGGGCCTCCTGCGGCTGCGTCGACCGGAGGCCGGGTGACGATGGCACCGGGGGCGTCGGGCGCGCCGGACGTACGTCACCATGGTGCCGCGCGCCGTGCCGTGTCCGTCCTCGTCGCGTCGCTGCTCGCCGTCACCGCGGCGGTCGCCGTCTCGGTGGTGCCGGCCCGGGCCTCGTTCGAGGTGGTCGTGATCGACGGCCGCGGGTGGGGCCACGGGGTGGGCATGGCCCAGGACGGCGCCTTCTGGATGGGCACCGACGGCGCCTCCACCGGCCAGATCCTCGGACAGTTCTACCCGGGCACCCAGCTCGGCAGCGCAAGCGGCCCGGTGCGGGTGGTGGTCGTGGCACGCGACGACGGTCGGGCCGAGGTCACCTTCCCGGGGGGCGGCGAGGTGCGCAGCCCGCTCATGGGCGCCCAGCACGCCGGGTTCCCCCTCCGCATGGCGCCTGGTGAGACGGCCGTGCTCTCCTTCGACGGCACCTACCGGGCCGAGCGCGCCGGCGTCGTCCAGCCGGCGTCCACCGGCGGGGCGCGCGAGGAGCGCGTCGCCGCCTTCCCCGCGCAGTCGCCCACCACCACCTCCCCGCTGCCGAGCCTCCCGACCAGCTCGACGTCGTCGACCTCCACCACGACCACCACCTCGCCGCTGTCCGGCGTCACCACCACGACGGCGGCGCCCGACGAGTCCGACCCGTCTGCCGACGACGAGGCGCCCCCGGACGGCGAACCCAACCCGTCGACGGGCCCGAGCTCGCCGGAGCCGCTCTGGGCCGTCCCCACCGAGGGAGAGGTCGGGGTGCCCGACCGGGGGGCGCACTACCGGGGCGTCATCGAGGCGACGAACGCCGGTGGCGGTCTCCGCCTGGTGAACCACGTCGACGTCGAGGACTACCTCCGAGGCATGGGCGAGGTCCGGGACCCGAGCTGGCCGGCGTCGGGGCTGGAGGCCCAGGCCATCGCGGCGCGCACCTACGCGCTGCGGGCCATGGCCGTCTCGGGCCAGATCTGCGACACGCAGCGCTGCCAGGTGTACCTGGGCCAAGAGGCCGAGTACGCCGCCATGGACCGAGCGGTCGTCGCCACCCGGGGGGTGGTGCTGATGGATGCCGACCGGCTGGCGCTGAGCTTCTACTCCGCCAACGCCGGCGGTCACACCGGGACCCCACAGGAGGGCTTCGGCACGAGCGTCAGCAACGTCTCCTACCTGCGCGCCGCGCCCTACCTCACCCGGGATCCTCGACCCTGGCAGGTCACCGTCGGTACCGCGGACGTGGCCGCCCGCCTCGGCTACCCGGGGAGCCTCCGGTCGGTGCGGGTTGCTGAGGCAGGTCCGTCAGGCCGGGCGCTCGAGATCGAGCTCGACGGCGACGCCGGGGTCCGCACGGTCACCGGCCGCCGCTTCACCTCGTCGCTCGGGCTGCTCTCGAACCTCTTCACGGTCCGCGTCGAGCAGGCCGACGAGGCGCCGCCGCCGCCCCCGGCACCGGACGGCGAGCTGTTCCAGGCGTCACCGGACGACGTCGCCGACGTGGCGCTCGATCCGCCCGAGCGGGTTCGGGTCCAGCGCAGGGCGCCGACGACCGGGATCACCCTGGAAACTGCCGGCCGTGACCTCGGCACTGATCGGGACGTGCCCGGCTGGGCCATCGCCATCCTCCTCGCCCTGATCCTCGCCGCCGGTGGCGCGGGCCTCCGCACCCTCACCCGCACCGAGCGGGACCACCCCCCGAGCGACCCGACGGCCTGAGCGCCGGCACTACGGTCGGGCGGGTGACCGACGTCGACGACGCGCGCCGACCCGGAGAGGGTCTGGAGGCCAAGGTCCTCACCGTGTCCGACGGCGTGGTGGCCGGGACCCGCGAGGACCGCTCCGGTGTCGCCCTGGCGACGGCGCTGTTCGACGCCGGCTTCGAGGTCGTCGAGCAGCGCGTCGTGTCCGACGGTGTCGAAGAGGTCGCCGCCGCCCTGCGCGAGCTGTGCGGCGGCTGGGCGGGCCTGGTCGTCACCACCGGCGGCACCGGGTTCGGGCCCCGCGACCTCACCCCGGAGGGCACGCGGGCGGTCCTCGATCGAGAGGCGCCGGGCATGGCCGAGGCGATGCGCCTGGTGAACCCCCTGGGCCGCCTCTCCCGCGGCGTGGCGGGCACCGTGGGACGGGTCCTCGTGCTCAACACCCCCGGTTCCACCGGCGGCGCGGTCGAGTGCCTGGCCGCCGTCCTCGACGTCGTCCCCCACGCCCTGCGCCTCCAGGCCGGCGACCGCCTCCACTGAGGAGGAAGAAACCTCAGCCGCAGGCTGAGTCCGCTGAACGGAGATTGAGCGGGCGACGGGCCCCGCGACGCGCGGTCGAATCCGAAACGCTCGGTGGCGGAACGACCGGTCGGTGCGGTAGAGTCGTCTTCCTGAAGAACGACACGTTCAGGTCACACAAGCCATAGGTCACACAACACGCCCCTCGCGGGGAATGGTGGAAGCCCAGACCGGCGGTGAGAGCCCGCGAACCCCCGCTCCCGGGCGGGGGCCGATCCGGTGGAACTCCGGGGCCGACGGTGACAGTCCGGATGGGAGCGAGGGCGCGCTGCGTTCTCGCCGCGCGCCCGCCGATCGAGGAGGGCACGTGGACGACAAGCAGGCGATGCGGCGGGCGATGGCCCTCGCGCACGCCGTGCGCCGCACCACCGCCCCCAACCCGTGGGTCGGTTGCGTGCTCGCCACGCCCGACGGGCGCGTCCACGAGGGCGCCACCGCCCCGCCCGGGGGCCTCCACGCCGAGGCCGCCGCCCTCGTCTCCGCCGGGCCCGCTGCCCGTGGCGCCACCGCATGGGTGACGCTCGAGCCCTGCTCGCACCACGGGCGCACCCCACCGTGCGCCGACGCACTGGTCGCCGCGGGTGTCCGCCGGGTGGTCGTGGGCGTGGTCGACGCCGACGAGCGCGTCGCGGGGCGGGGCATCGACCGGTTGCGAGCCGCCGGCATCGAGGTCGAGGTCGGCGTGGAAGGCGACGAGGTCACCCGCCAGCTGGCGCCGTACCTCAAGCACCGGCGGACGGGCCGGCCGTGGGTCGTGCTCAAGTGGGCGTCGTCGGTCGACGGGCGCACCGCCGCCCCCGACGGGACCTCGCAGTGGATCACCGGTCCCGAGGCCCGCACCGACGCCCACGCCCTCCGCGCCGAGGCCGACGCCGTGGTCGTCGGAGCGGGGACGGTGCGCGCCGACGACCCCAGCCTCACCGTCCGCCACGTGGAGGGCCCCGACCCCCTGCGGGTGGTCCTCGGGCAGGCGCCGGAGGGCGCGCGGGTCCACCCCGCCCTCGAGCTGAGCGGCGAGCCCGGCGCGGTGCTCGACGAGCTCGGCCGCCGGGGCGTGCTGCGGGTCCTGGTCGAGGGCGGCGCAGGCGTGGCCGGGGCGTTCCACCGGGCCGGCGTCGTCGACCGCTACGTCGTGTACCTCGCCCCGAAGCTCTTCGGTGGCGACGACGGGCGCAGCGCCCTCGCGGGTGCCGGCGCCGCCACCATGGCCGACGTCTGGGAGGGCCGGGTGGCGGCGGTGACCCAGCTCGGCGCCGACGTCCGCCTCGACCTGGTGCCGGCCACGTCCGACCTCGGCGACGTCCGTCGCCCCGAGGAGGTGCCCGCCTGATGTTCACAGGCATCGTGGAGGAGCTGGGACGCGTGGTCCGGTGCGATGGCGGTCGCATCCGCATCGCCGCCCGCGCCGTGCTCGACGGCGTCCACATCGGTGACTCGACCGCCGTCAACGGCTGCTGCCTGACCGTGGTCGCCTTCGAGGCTCCTGGCGGTGACGGCGATGAAGGGTGGTGGGAGGCCGACGTGAGCGACGAGACCCTGGCCCGCACCGACCTCGGGTCTCTGGCGCCAGGCGATCCGGTGAACCTGGAGCGCCCGGTGCGCCTGATGGACCGCCTGGGCGGTCACCTGGTGCAAGGCCACGTCGACGCGGTCGGCGAGGTCGTCCGCCCGGTGCCCGACCTCGAGGTCTCTCTGCCGCCGGCGCTGGCGCGCTACGTGGTCGCCAAGGGCAGCATCACCGTCGACGGGGTGAGCCTCACCGTCGTCGACGTCGACGACGGCGGCTTCACCGTCGCCGTCATCCCGCACACCGCCGAGGTCACCACCCTCGGCCACAAGGGCCCGGGCGACCGGGTCAACCTGGAGGTCGACGTCATGGCCAAGTACGCCGAGAAGCTCCTCGCTGGACACCTCTCGTGACCGGCGCCGCGCCGAGCGACCGCCTCGCCAACATCGAGGACGCCATCGCGGCCATCGGCCGGGGCGAGATCGTGGTGGTGGTCGACGACGAGGACCGCGAGAACGAGGGCGACCTCATCATGGCGGCGGAGTTCGCAACGCCCGAGAAGATCGCCTTCTTCGTCCGTCACACCTCCGGCGTGATCTGCATGCCGCTGACCGGCGCCCGCTGCGACGACCTCGACCTGCCGCTCATGGTGGCCGACAACACCGAGATCCACCGCACGGCCTTCACCGTCTCGGTCGACCACCGCCACGAGACCACCACGGGCATCTCCGCCGCCGACCGCGCCGCCACCATCGCCGCCCTCATCGACCCTGCCACCACGCCGAAGGACCTGGCCCGGCCCGGGCACATCTTCCCGCTGCGCTACCGCGAGGGCGGCGTCCTCAAGCGCGCCGGCCACACCGAGGCGGCCGTCGACCTCGCCCGGATGGCCGGGCTCTTCCCGGCTGGCGTGCTCTGCGAGATCGTCAACGAGGACGGCACCATGTCACGCATGCCCGAGCTCGAGCACTTCTGCGACGAGCACGGCCTGTTGATGATCACCATCGCCGACCTCATCCGGTACCGCCGGCAGGGCGAGAAGCTGATCAGGCGGGTCTCCGAGGCGCGGATCCCCACCGACTGGGGCGACTTCACCTGCTACGCCTACGACTCGGTGCTCGACGGGGAGACCCACCTCGCCTTCGTGAAGGGCGCGGTCCAGGGCCAGGAGGACGTCCTGGTCCGCGTCCACAGCGAGTGCCTCACGGGTGACGTCTTCGGGTCGTTGCGCTGCGACTGCGGGGTCCAGCTCCAGGCGGCGATGCAGAAGATCGACGACGAGGGCCTGGGCGTCGTGGTCTACCTCCGCGGCCACGAGGGGCGCGGGATCGGCATCAGCCACAAGCTCAAGGCCTACGTCCTGCAGGACGAGGGCCGCGACACCGTCGACGCCAACACCGACCTCGGCCTCCACGTCGACAGCCGCGAGTACGGCATCGGCGCCCAGATCCTCGTCGACCTCGGCATCACCACCATGCGCCTCATGACCAACAACCCGGCCAAGGGCGACGGCATCGCCGGCTATGGCCTCGAGATCGTCGACCGGGTGCCGCTGGAGACCGTCCCCAACCCCGAGAACATCACCTACCTCCGCACCAAGAAGGAGCGGATGGGTCACCTGCTGGAGGGCCTCGATGACGTCCGCTGACCACACCAACTACGTCGGTCGCCTGCGGGGTGACGGCATGCGCATCGCCATCGCCTGTGGGCGGTTCAACGACCTCATCACCGAGCGGCTCCTCGCGGGGGCGCGGGACGGCCTCCTGCGCCACGGCGTCGACGCCGCCTCGATCACCGAGGCGTGGGCGCCCGGTGCCTTCGAGTTGCCCCTGGTGGCGAAGCGCCTGGCCGAGTCAGGTGACCACGACGCCGTCATCACCCTCGGCGCCGTCATCCGGGGCGCCACCGGCCACTACGAGCAGGTGGCCGGGCAGTGCGCCGCCGGGGTCGCCAGGGCCCAGCTCGACACCGGCGTGCCGGTGATCTTCGGGGTCCTCACCGTCGACACCATCGAGCAGGCGATCGAGCGGGCCGGGACCAAGGCCGGCAACAAGGGGTACGAGTCGGCGGAGGCAGCAATCGAGATGGTCGATCTGCTGCGCCAGCTCCCCAAGGGCGGTTGACCAGACCGTTCTGGCACCAGCACCGCGCCGTCGCCCGGCGCGGATCTGGTGCCAGAACCGGTTCGGTCCGATCGGCGGTCCACCGGTAGGGTCGTCACCCGTGCTGAAGCTGGTCCTCCCCAAGGGTTCCCTCGAGAAGGCCACCCTCGAGCTGTTCGAGTCGGCCGACCTGGCCGTGAACCGCAGCTCCGAAGTCGCCTACAAGGCGACCATCGCCGACCCCCGCGTCACCGAGGTCCGGATCCTGCGCCCGCAGGAGATCCCGCGCTACGTCGCCGACGGGCTCTTCGACGTCGGCATCACGGGGCGCGACTGGATCGAGGAGACGGCGAGCGAGGTCGAGACCCTCGGCACCCTCAACTACTCGAAGGCCACGGCCAAGCCGTTCAACATCGTCGTGGCCGTCCCCGAGGAGTCCGACGTCCGGGTCATCGAAGACCTCCCGAAGGGGGTGCGGGTGTCGTCGGAGTACCCCGAGCTGACCCGCCGCTACTTCGAGGCGAAGGGCATCGACGCCCAGGTGATCCTCTCCTACGGCGCCACCGAGGCCAAGGTCCCCGACATCGTCGACTGCATCGTCGACGGCACCGAGACGGGGCGTGCCCTGCGCGCCGCCCGCCTGCGCATCGTCGACACGATCCTGTCGAGCTACACGGAGCTGATCGCCAACCCGGCGGCGTTCGCCGACCCCGAGAAGCGCCACGCCATGCAGCAGCTGCACACGTTGCTCCAGGGGTCGCTCGAGGCGCGGGGCAAGGTGCTGGTGAAGCTCAACGTGGGCGAGGCCGACCTCGACCGGGTGATCGACATCGTGCCCGCCATGAAGGTCCCCACGGTGTCCAAGCTCTTCGGTGACGGTGGCTACGCGGTCGAGACCGTGGTCTCCAAGTCCCAGATCAACACCTTGATCCCGGCGCTCAAGGACGCAGGGGCGACCGACATCATCGAGCTTCCGCTCTCCAAGATCATCCACTAGGGGCAGCGGGTGGGGGAGCGGCGCCACGGGGTGGTCTCGACGTTCGACGAGCATCGCGGCTACGGCACGGTGCGCACCGACGACGGCCGCGACCTGTTCTTCCACTGCACCGCCATCGCCGATGGGTCGCGCACCATCGAGGAGGCCGTGGCGGTGTCCTTCCACGTCGTCGCCGGGCGCCTCGGGCGCTGGGAGGCGACGGCGATCGAGATGGAGGTCATCGCCTCGGCCGATGGCCGCGGGTAGGGTCAGCGTCACGTCGCGGTCCCCACCGTTCGCCGCCTCGACGCGTCGGCGTGGTGGGCCGGGAGCCGCCGAGCAGAGGAGTGCGTGTGAAGACGAAGCAGACCCAAGTGTGGAAGGCCGTTTGTGCCGCAGTGGTGCTGAGCTTGCTGGCGGCTGCGTGCGCCGGCGACGACGCCGGCACCGCCGATGGTGACGGCACCGACACGACCCGCGAGGTCGAGCTCAGCCAGAGCAGCGACCGCCTCCAAGCCGTGCTCGACGCCGGCGTGGTCAAGTGCGGCACCCGCGACGCCCTGCCCGGCTTCGCCGTGCTGGGTGAGGACGGCGAGTACACCGGCTTCGACTCCGACTTCTGCCGGGCCATCGCCGCCGCCGTGCTCGGCGACGCCGAGGCCGTCGACATGGTGCCCCTCGAGACCGCCGACCGCTTCACCGCCCTCCAGTCCGGCGAGATCGACGTGCTGGTCCGCAACACCACCTGGACCGCCACCCGCGACGGCAGCGAGGCCGCCTCGTTCGCCGCCACCACGCTCTATGACGGCCAGACGATGATGGTCAAGGAAGACAGCGGCTTCGGCTCCATGGAGGACATGGACAACACGACCATCTGCCTCGTCGAGGGCACCACCACCCAGCTCAACCTCACCGGTGAGTACGAGCGCCGGGACATCACCCTCACCGAGGCGCTCTCGTTCGCCGACACCGACCTGGTGCAGGAGGCCTTCGTCGCCGACCGGTGCGACGGCTGGACCTCCGACGCCACCCAGCTGCTGTCGCTGCGGTCCACCTACCCCGAGTCCGAGGGCGGCCCCGAGGCACTGGTGATCTTCGACGACGTGTTCTCGAAGGAGCCCCTCGGCCCCGCCGTCAGCGACGGTGACACCGGCTGGTTCGACGCCGTGAACTGGGCCATCTTCGCCACCATCCAGGCCGAGGAGTTCGGGATCACCTCCGCCAACGTCGACGACTTCCTCGACAGCGACAACCCCGACATCCGACGGTTCCTCGGCCAGCCCGAGGAGGAGGGCGGTGCCGAGCCCGATCCCGGCCTCGGCCTCCCCGCCGACTTCGCCTACCAGGTGATCTCCCAGGTCGGCAACTACGCCGAGATCTTCGAGGAGCACCTCACGCCGCTCGGCCTCGAGCGCGGCATCAACGCGCTCTGGACCGACGGGGGCATCCTCTACGCCCCGCCCTACCGCTAGGCGCGATCGGGTGAGCCCGCTGCCACCGACCTTTGGGCCGGTGGCAGCGGGATGCACCACCGGCCATGACGACCACGTCGCCGCGCAGCCCCGCTGACGCCCAGCGCAACGCCACCCGCCCGCCGCCGTGGCGCGATGTCCGCGTGCTGCGGGTGGTGGCTCAGGTCGTCGTGCTCGCGGTCGTCGGGGCGATCCTCGCCTGGCTGCTCAACAACGTGCGGTCGGGCCTTGCCGGCCTCGGCATCGACACCGGCTTCAGCTACCTCGACCAGTCGGCGGGCTTCCAGGTCCCCGGCTCGGACTTCCGCGCTGGCCAGAGCCGGATGGACGCCATCTGGGTCGGCCTGGGCAACACCCTGCGGGTGTCGGTGGCCGGCATCGTGCTGGCGACCGTCCTCGGGGTCGCGCTCGGCGTGGCCCGGCTCTCCGGCAACTTCTTGCTGCGCACCGGCGCCCGCCTCTACGTGGAGGCGATCCGCAACATCCCGCTGCTGATCATCATCATCTTCGCCTACTTGGTCGTGGTCCTGCAGCTGCCGCCGGCGGTGGAGGCCATCGAGATCCCCGGGGTGCTGGTGCTGTCCAACCGGGGCAACAGCATCACCTGGCCGACCCTGCCCGACGGCGCCGGGCCGGCACTGGTCGTGGCGCTGGTGGGCTTGGTCGCGGCGGCGGCCACCGCCTGGTGGCGCACCCGTCGCTTCGATGCCACCGGGATACCGCACCATCGAGTCGGCCTCGGCCTCGTGGCGTTCATGGTCGCGGCCGGCGCCGCCTTCGTGGCGCTGGGACATCCCATCGGGATCACCGTCCCGGAGGCCGACGGACGCCTCGTGGCCGGTGGCATGCGGATGGGGCCGGAGTACTTCGCCCTGCTCGTCTCGCTCGTGCTCTACACCGCCAGCCACATCGCTGAGATCGTGCGGGGGAGCATCCAGTCGGTGCCCAGAGGCCAGGACGAGGCGGCCAAGGCGGTGGCGCTGTCGAGCGGTCAGCGCCTGCGCTTCGTGGTCCTGCCCCAGGCGTTCCGGATCGCGGTCCCGCCACTGGCCAACCAGTACCTGAACCTCACCAAGAACTCGTCGCTGGCCGTGGCCATCTCGTACTTCGAGCTGACCAAGATCACCGGCGACCTGATCGCCAACGGGAGCCCGGCACTGCAGTCCTTCGCCCTGCTCATCGTCATCTACCTGGGGGTCTCGCTGTCGATCGCCATGCTCACCAACCTGGTGAACCGCCGGCTCACCCTGGTGGAGCGATGACCGACCCGGCCGTGCCCTCGCTGGCCGCCGGTGTCGACGCGGGCCCCGCGCCCGATCCCACGCAGCCCGAGCTGCGCCTCCCGCCACGCCAGTGGGTCAAGGCCAACCTCTTCCGCACACCGGCCGACGGGATCATCACCGTCGTGGTCGGCAGCCTGCTGGCCTACTTCGGCTATCGCTTCCTCCGCTTCGTCCTGGTGACGGCGGAGTGGGAGATCGTCCGCCGCAACCTCACCACCTTCATGGTGGGGCGCTACGACCGCACCCAGCTGTGGCGACCCTCGGCCGCGGTGTCGATCGGGGCCGCCGGGGCCGGGCTCCTGGCCGGCCTCCTCCAGGGGGTGGCGGGGCCGCACCGGAGCCGGGCCCGGACCGTGCGCTCGGTGGCCGGGCGCACGTGGCCGCTCGCCCTCCTGGTGGTGGCACTGCTCGCCCTGACCCGCAGCCTCGGCCCCCTCCTCCTGGTGGTCATCGACATCGCCCTCATCCTCGGGTGCCGCGCCCTCGGGCGGCGCCTCCGCGGCCGGGGCCGTACCGCCGGGTTCGTGGCCGTCGCCCTCGTGCCGGTGGCGATGGTGATCGTGCTCTCGAGCTTCGGCGGAGTGCCCTGGGGCGGGTGGGGCGGCCTCCTGCTCAACGTCTTCTTGGCCGCCGCCGGCATCAGCCTCTGCTTCCCGCTGGGCCTCGTCCTCGCCCTGGGCCGCCGCTCCAACCTCCCGGTGGCGAGGGTCCTGAGCGTCGCCTACATCGAGCTGTTCCGGGGGGTCCCCCTGGTCGCGCTCATCTTGATGGGGGTGCTCACGCTCGGGTTCTTCGTGCCGCAGGGCCTCGCCCCGGGCGACATCGTCCGCGTCATCGCGGTGTTCACCGTCTTCACGTCGGCCTACGTGGCCGAGATCGTCCGCGGTGGCCTCCAGTCGGTCCCCCGAGGCCAGACCGAGGCAGCGAAGGCGCTCGGGCTCTCGCCGACCCGGATCACCGCGTTCATCGTCCTGCCCCAGGCGCTACGGGCGTCGATCCCGGCGCTGGTGGGTCAGTTCATCAGCCTGTTCAAGGACACGTCCCTGGTGTTCGTGGTGGGGCTGCCCGAGGTGCTGCGGGTGGCGTTCATCATCCCCCAGCAGGCCGACTTCCGGGGTCAGGGCCGCCTCACCGAGACGCTGGTGTTCGCCATGTTCGTGTTCTGGGTCGGTTCGTACACGATGTCGAGGGAGAGCCAGCGCCTCGAGCGCCGGTTCGGGGTGGGGGAGCGATGAGCGACGTGACCGAGACCGATGCAGGGGCGGGGGCAGCAGGGTCGCCCGATACCCCGATGATCCTGTGCGAAGGGGTGGAGAAGTGGTTCGGCGACTTCCAGGCCCTCAACGCCATCGACCTCTCGGTGGCGCGCCAGGAGGTGGTGGTGGTCATCGGGCCCTCCGGATCGGGCAAGTCGACCCTCATCCGCTGCATCAACCGGCTCGAGGAGCACGACCGGGGCCGGATCGTCGTCGACGGAACGGAGATGGGCGACGACATCCGCAACATCGCGGAGATCCGGCGCGAGGTCGGCATGGTCTTCCAGCAGTTCAACCTGTTCCCGCACCTGAAGGTCATCGACAACGTCATCCTGGCCCCCCGTCAGGTGCGACGGTGGCCGAAGGCCAAGGCACGCCAGGTGGCCATGGAGATGCTCGAGCGGGTTCGCATCCCCGAGCAGGCCGACAAGTACCCCGGCCAGCTCTCCGGCGGCCAGCAGCAGCGGGTGGCCATCGCCCGAGCGCTGGCCATGCAGCCCAAGGTCATGCTCTTCGACGAACCGACCTCGGCCCTCGACCCGGAGATGATCAGTGAGGTCCTCGACGTCATGAAGGAGCTGGCCCGCTCGGGCATGACCATGATCGTGGTGACCCACGAGATGGGATTCGCCCGTGAGGTCGCCGACCGGGTGGTCTTCATGGCCGACGGCGAGATCGTCGAGGTCGGCACCCCCCAGCACTTCTTCGACGACCCCGACGAGGAGCGCACCAAGCTCTTCCTCTCCCAGATCCTCTAGCTGGCGGTACCCGGTGGCCTACCGGCGGCGGAGATGGGTGATGACGAGGCCGGCGAGGCGGATGGGGGTCTCGGCGACGACGCCGACGATCCTCCCGTAGGTGGTCCGAGGCACGAGGAAGCCGGTCGCCGGGGGCGCCGGCGGGCTGGCTGCCGACACGGGCGCAGCGGTGGGTGCGCTCGTCGTGGTGGGCGACGCCGGGGTGGACTTCTTGGCGACGGCCTTCTTGGGGACGGCCTTCTTGGGGACGGCCTTCTTGGCCCCAGCCTTCTTGGCGCCCGCCTTCGTCGCTGGTGCCTGCTGCGCCTCCTCGGCGAGCTCCTTGGCCCTGGCCACGAAGTCGTCGCCGCTGGGCTTGTCCTGCTCCTCGTCGGGGTGGTGACCGGGGAGGTTGTCCTCGGGGACCGGTCCGTCCGGACCCGCGCTCGTGCCGGGGTGATCCCGGGCCTCCCGCTCGGACGCGACGCTGTCGGGGTCGAGGGAGGCGGTGAAGCCGCTACGACGGAGCTCTGCTTGCTGGGGCTTGGCCATGCCCTTCGGCTACCCGTTGCGCGGGGGCCGGGAAACCGTCAGCCCTCGTCGGGCGCCTCCGTCCCGGCGAGCTGCACGAAGGCCATGCGCAGCTGGTCGAGGCCCTGACGCAGGGCGGTCTCGTCGTCACCGAGGCGGCCCGACACCGAGTCGAGCAGGGCGGCGAGGGCGTCGATGGCCAGGCGGCCGTCGTCGAGCTGGGGTGGGCGCTGGTTGAGGTGGATGGCGGCCAGCTGGAAGAGGCCCACCGCGTGGTTGGCGATGACCACCGCCGCGGGGGTGGAGGCCAGCTCGCGCTCCATGGCCTCCATCTCGGCGCGCACCTGTGCCTCCTCGTCGGTGGTCGGCGCCGCCCCCGGGGCCCCGGCCGGGTCAGCCGCGGGGGGTTGCTGCGGGGCGTCACCCGGCCTCGGCACGGGTCGCTCGCCGCCAGGTGTCCAGATCGAGCTCATGGTGGTACCCTAACGGCGCAGTTCCATCGGAAGCGGGCCCGCTCGGAGGTTTCGGGCGTCCAGCCCCACCCGTCCACCGCCCTCGGGCGTGTGCGGCGGGTCGCACCTCTTCGTGGTACATGGCCCCCGGGTCGTGCGCAGCGTGGCGGGCCCTCCACTTCCGGACGCCGCCGCCGACGCCCTGCGCCGCCGGCCACCACCACAGGAGTGATGCCCGATAGCCGCACCGGTCACCAACGAGCCCCGGATCAACGATCGCATCCGGGCACGAGAGGTCCGTCTCGTGTCCGCCGAAGGCGAGCAGATCGGGATCAAGCCCCTTCCTGAGGCCCTCACCATCGCGCGTGAGGCCGACCTCGACCTCGTCGAGGTCGCACCCCAGGCCAGTCCGCCGGTCTGTCGGATCATGGACTACGGCAAGTTCAAGTACGAGGCGGCGCAGAAGGCCAAGGAGTCCCGGCGCAAGACCACCCAGATCTCCATCAAGGAGATGAAGTACCGGGTCAAGATCGGCAAGGGCGACTTCAACACCAAGACCCGCAAGGTGACCGAGTTCCTCGAGGAGGGCCACAAGGTCAAGATCACGATCATGTTCCGCGGCCGCGAGGTGGCCCACCCCGAGCTGGGGATGAAGATCCTCGAGGGCGTGGCCAGGGAGAACGAGCACCTCGCCAAGATCGAGGCTGCGCCCAAGCTCGACGGGCGCAACATGACCATGGTCCTGGCGCCCGACAAGCGGGTCCAGGCCGAGTGGGCACGCAAGCAGGCGCTCGAGGCCGTAGACGCCGCCACCACCGACGGTTCCGCACCCGACGCCACCGACGGCGCCACGGCACCGAACGACGCCACATCGAACGCCACCGCACCGAGCGACCCCACCGACGCCACCGACGCCACCGAACCGAACGACGCCACACCGAGCGACGCCGCATCGAACGACAGGGAGACATAGCGATGCCGAAGACCAAGACCCACCGGGGCGCCAAGAAGCGCTTCAAGATCACCGGCAGCGGCAAGATCATGCGCCGCCGCGCCGGGATGAACCACATCCTCGAGAAGAAGCCGTCCAAGGTCACCCGGCGCCTCAACCGCGAGACCCAGCTCTCCCCGAACGACGCGGCAACCGTCCGTCAGCTCCTCGGCCGCTAGGCCCCACCACCCCACCGACCGCACACCCCACTCTGAAAGGAGCCAACGATGGCCAGGGTCAAGCGCGCCGTCCACGCGAAGAAGCACCACAAGGCGATCCTCGAGCAGGCGCAGGGCTACTACGGCAACAAGAGCCGCTCGTTCCGCGCCGCCAACGAACAGGTCATGCACTCCGGGCGCTACGCCTACCGCGACCGCCGGGCCCGCAAGGGCGACTTCCGCAAGCTGTGGATCCAGCGCATCAACGCCGCTGCCCGCGAGCACGGCATGAGCTACAGCCGCTTCATCAACGGCCTTCGCCTCGCCGAGGTGGAGGTCGACCGCAAGGTCCTCGCCGACCTCGCGGTCACCGACCCCACCGCCTTCGCGGCGCTGGTGAAGGTGGCCGAGGACGCCGGCGCCAGCCAGGCGTCGTAGCGGACATCCGGGGGTGGTGACCCAGGGTGCGCTCGGCACCCGACACCAGAAGGTCGACCGGCTCCGGCGTCTCACCCGGCGTCGGAGCGTCCGCGCCTCGGAGCGGGTCTTCGTGCTCGAGGGAGCCAAGCTGCTGAGCGAGGCCCTCGATGCCGGCGCCGCCCTCGAGGCGGTCTTCGTCGCGCCCGGGGCGACAGGGGTCGACGACGTGGTGCAGCGGGCCTTCGACGCCGGCGCGCGGGTCCACCACCTCGAGCCGGGCGTGCTGGAGCGCGTCGGCGGCACCGTCACCCCGCAGCCGGTGGTGGCGCTGGCGCCGTTCTGCGACGTGGCCCTCACGTCGGTCTCCGAGGCCACCCTCGTGGTCGTCTGCGTCGATGTGCGCGACCCCGGCAACGCCGGCACCGTCCTTCGCAGCGCCGAGGCCGCCGGTGCCGGGGCGGTGGTGTTCTGCGATGGCTCCGTCGACGTGTTCAACCCGAAGACGGTGCGCGCCTCGGCCGGTTCGCTGTTCCACGTCCCCGTCGTCAACGGCGGCGAGCCCGCCGCCGTCCTCGGGCACCTGGCGACCGCCGGTCTGCGCCGAGTGGGGACCGTGGCTCGCGGGGGCACGGCCTACGACGAGGCCGACCTGACGACGCCGGTGGCCCTCGTGCTCGGCAACGAGGCCCACGGCCTCCCCGAAGGTCTCAGCGCCTCGCTCGACGAGGCCGTCACCATCCCGATGGCAGGGCGGGCCGAGTCGCTCAACGTCGGCATGGCCGCCGCCATCGTCTGCTTCGAAGCGCTCCGACAGCGCCGGAGGTGCACCCGATGACGGCCTCACTCGCCATCGACGCGCTGCCGGTGGCGACGCTGCTGGTCGATGCCGACCGTGTCGTCACCGCCGCCAACCCGGCAGCCGCCACCCTCACCGGCCGACCGCTCGACGAGCTGGTGGGCACGCCCTGTGGCGACCTCCTGGCGCCCGACACCAGCGCCGAGGTGCCGGTTTGGACGAGTGGGTGGCACCCATCGGCCCACCTCACCTCCGTGCGCGGGATCCCGGAACACGACGTCACCCTGCGCCGCCCCGACGGGACCACCGTGGCCGCCGCGGTGGCGGGCCGCTACGAGCGGTCGTCCGACGGCGCGCTCACCGGCGCCGTGCTCGTCCTCCGGGCGCGGTCCCGTCGCGGCCGGCGGGCACCGTCAGGGATCGAGATCATCTCCACGGTGAGCCACGAGCTGCGATCGCCGCTCACGTCGGTCAAGGGCTACACGTCGCTCCTGCTCAACCGGTGGGACCGCCTCGGTGACGAGCAGAAGCTGATGATGCTGGGGCAGGTCAACCACGACGCCGACCGGGTGACCCGCCTCGTGACCGAGCTGCTCGACATCAGCCGCCTCGAGACCGGACGTCTCACCCTGCGCCGCCAGATGGTCGACCTCGCCGCCCTCACCACCTCGGTTGTCGAGAAGGTCGGCCTCGAGTACGAGGACCTGGCGTGCGCGGTCGAGATCGACGCCGCGGTCCCCCTCGTCTACGCCGATCCCGACAAGGTCGAACAGGTGCTGACCAACCTCGTCGAGAACGCCGCCAAGTACGCCAGCCCCACCGAGATCCGCATCATGGTCGCTGTCGAGGAGGCTGACGTGGTCGTGGCGGTCCACGACCGGGGCGAGGGGATTCCCGAGGCAGATCTGCCGAATGTCTTCACGAAGTTCTTCCGGCGCGACCACGGCCGCCCGACGGGATCGGGGCTCGGGCTCTGGATCAGCCGAGGCCTCGTGGAGGCCCACGAGGGGCGCCTGACCGCGGAGTCGGCGGTGGGGGAGGGGAGCGTGTTCCGCTTCACCCTGCCCACCGACGCGTTCGAAAAGCTGATGGAGCCCTCGTGACCGACGACATCACCGTCATCACCACCGAGGCACGCGAGCGCGCCGCCGCCGCGACGACCCTGACCGAGCTGCAGGCCGTCGAGGCCGAGGTGCTGGGCAAGCGTTCCCGGCTCTCGTCGCTCAAGGCCGGCCTGGGCGAGCTCGAGCCCGAACGCCGACGCGAGGCCGGTCGGACCCTCAACGAGGTCCGTCAGGCCGTCGAGGCCGTGCTGGCCGGGCGTCGCGCCGAGCTCGAGGCTCTCGAGCGAGCCGTACGCCTCGAGGCCGAGCGGCTCGACCTCACCGAAGTGCGGCCGTCCCGTCGCCGTGGCCACCTCCACCTGGTCACCCAGGCGCGCGACCGCCTCGAGGACGTCTTCGTCGGCATGGGCTACACCGTTGCGGAGGGTCCCGAGGTGGAGACCGACTGGTACAACTTCGGCGCCCTCAACTTCCCGCCCAGCCACCCGGCCCGCAACATGTACGACACGCTCTACCTCGAGCTGGGCGAGCCGGAGACGATCCTGCTGCGGACCCACACCTCGCCGGTCCAGATCCGGGTGATGGAGTCCATGGAGCCCCCGATCTACTCGGTGATGCCCGGGCGGTGCTATCGCCAGGACACCGCCGACGCCTCTCACCTGCCGAACTTCCACCAGATCGAGGGCCTCGTGGTCGACCGGGGGATCACCTTCGGCGACCTGGCCGGCACCCTCGACGCCTTCACCGGTGCCTACTTCGGCGAGGGCATCACCACGCGGCTGCGTCCTTCGTACTTCCCCTTCACCGAGCCGTCGGCCGAGTTCGACATCACGTGCGTCTTCTGCACCGGCACGGGGTGCAAGTCGTGCGGTCGGACGGGATGGCTCGAGCTCGGCGGGTGCGGGATGGTCCACCCCAACGTCTTCCGGGCGGTGGGCTACGACCCCGACGAGTGGTCGGGCTTCGCCTTCGGCTTCGGCATCGACCGCATGACGATCCAGCGACACGGCATCGATGACATGCGCGAGCTCGTCACCAACGACATCCGCTTCCTGGAGCAGTTCTAGATGCGCCTCCCCCTCTCCTGGCTCCGCGACTTCGCGCCCATCGACCAGCCCCTCGACGAGATCGTCGCCACGCTCAACGACCTCGGCCTCGCCGTCGAGTCGGTCGAGCGCGTGGGCGAGGGCCTCGACGGCGTCGTGGTGGCCCGGGTCCTCGAGATCGGCGCCATCCCGAAGGCCGACAAGATCCGCCGGGTCGTCGTCGATGCCGGCGGCGAGCCCGTCCAGATCGTCTGCGGCGCCTGGAACTTCGAGGAGGGCGACCTCGTGCCCCTCGCCACGGTGGGCTCGGTCTTGCCCGGCGACTTTGCCATCAGCGCCCGCAAGATGAAGGGCGTCGAGTCCCACGGGATGATCTGCGCTGCCGACGAGCTGGGCCTGCCCGGCGGAACCGACGGCATCCTCGTCCTCCCCGAGGGCCTGGAGGTGGGCACTCCCTTCGCGGACGCCATGGGGATCACCGTCGACGTGGTCGTCGACCTCGAGGTCAACGCCAACCGGCCCGACGCCATGTCGGTCGCGGGTGTGGCCCGCGACCTCGCCGCCCGCCTGGGCCTCCCGTTCTCCATCCCCACGCCCAAGCCCGCCGAGGCCGCCGCCGCCGGCACGGCCACCGTCGAGGTCGAGGCACCCGAGCTCTGCGGGCGCTTCGTCGCCCAGGTCGTGGCCGGGATCTCCGTGGGTCCGTCCCCGGCCTGGTTGGCAAACCGGCTCACGCTCGCCGGCATGCGACCCATCAACAACGTGGTCGACGCCTCCAATTACGTGATGCTCGAGCTCGGTCAGCCCACCCACCCCTACGACCTGGCGCGGCTTCCTGGCCGTGGCCTGCGGGTCCGTCGGGCACGGGAGGGCGAGGTGCTCGTGACCCTCGACGACGCCGAGCGACGCCTCGGCCCGGACGACCTCCTCATCTGCGACGCCGATGACGTACCGGTCGGCATCGCCGGGATCATGGGCGGCGCCTCCTCGGAGATCGACGCCGCCACCACCGAGGTGCTGCTGGAGGCGGCCTGGTTCGACCCGATGGCGGTCTCCCGGACCTCCCGTCGCCTCAAGCTGCGCACGGAGGCGTCGGCCCGCTTCGAGAAGGGCTGCGACTGGGAGGTGCCGGCCCTGGCCACCGCCCGGTTCTGCGAGCTGCTGGCCGCGTCGGGGGCAGTGGCGGCGGGGCCGCCGGTCGACGTCGCCGGGCAGGTGCCGGACCGGACGCCGGTCCGGGTGCGCACCGACCGGGTCAACGCCATCCTCGGCACCGACCTGAGCGCCACCCGGATCCGCGACCTGCTCGGCCCGATCGGCTTCACCGCCGAGACCGCCGGCGACGACCACGACGTCACCATCCCGTCGTGGCGGCCCGACAGCGCCACCGAGATCGACGTGATCGAGGAGGTCGCCCGGCTCCACGGCTACAGCGCGGTGCCGAAGACCGTTCCCACCTCGACCCTCACCGGCGCCCTGACGGCCCACCAGCACGACCGTCGCCTCGTCCGTCAGATCCTCGCCGGCGCCGGTGCGTCGGAGGCCTGGAGCACCACCTTCTTGTCGGCGGACGCCATCCGGCGCTGCGGCCTCGACGTCGACGACGCGGTCGTCGTCGCCAACCCGCTGGTGGCCGACGAGGGCCTGCTTCGCCCGTCGCTGCTGCCGGGCCTCCTCACGTCGGTGGCCTACAACGCCGGTCGGCGGCAGCGTGGCGTCCACCTCTTCGAGGTCGGCAACGTGTTCCGGCGCCCTCCCGTGGGCCAGGACCTCCCGGTGGAGCGTGAGATGGTCGCCGTTGCCCTGGCGGGCTGCGACGCCACCGAGGCGGTCGGGATCTGGTCGCTCCTCATCGAGGGCCTGCTCCTCGAGGGCGCCTGCATCGAGACGGCCACGGCCCCGGGTCTGCACCCCACCCGCACCGCCCGAGTCGTCGTCGGCGGCACCGCCGTCGGCGCCCTCGGTGAGATCGACCCGGGCGTGCTCGAGGCGAGCGGGATCGACGAGCGGGTCGCCTGGCTCGAGGTCGACCTGGAGGCGCTGCTCGCCGCCCCCCACGGTTCCGCCTCGTTCCGGCCGGTGAGCCGCTACCCCTCGAGCGACATCGACCTGGCCTTCGAGGTCGACGACGCGGTGCCGGCGACCGACATCGAGTCGACCCTGCGTGCCGCCGGTGGCGACCTGGTGGCCGGGGTGTGGCTCTTCGACGTCTACCGGGGCGCGCAGGTGCCCGACGGCCGGCGGAGCCTCGCCTACACCGTTCGGTTCCAGGCGCCGGACCACACCCTCACCGACGACGACGTCGCCGCCGTCCGCGGTCGTCTGATCGAGGCCGTCGAGGACGCGCACCCCGCCACCCTCAGGGCCTGAGCCCTGGCGGCGCCGTTCACCTTCGACCGGCGGTGGCGCTTCGACGTCGGTCCGGACGAGCTGTGGTCCGTCCTCGCCCGCACGGAGGAGTACCCACGGTGGTTCTCGTGGCTGGACGACTTCGATGCCGGGGGTCTGCACACCGGCGCCACCGCCGCCTTCTCGGTACGACCACCTCTGCCGTACCGGCTCGACATCCGCCTGCACCTCGACAAGGTCGAACCGGGGCGCCTGGTGGCGACGACCGTGAGCGGTGACCTCGCCGGCTCGGCCCGCCTGGAGCTGACCGCGTGCGCGTCGCCCACGGGCGACGCGGGCACCGAGGCCCGCCTCGTCTGGTCCTTGCGCCTCCAGCGGCCGACCCTGGTGGCCCTCGGCCGGGTGGCGCGCCCCGCCATGGTCTGGGGCCACGACCGGATCGTCGGTGTCGGTGTCCGCCAGTTCCGGAGACGGGCCCTGCAGTAGATCGGTTGCATAGTCATGCACTGATGCGTATGGTGGCGCGGTGCAACGGATCGGGATCATCGGGGCCTCGGGCTATGCCGGGGTGGAGCTGCTCCGGCTCTGCCTGGCGCACCCCGACCTCGACGTCGCCTGGGCCACCGGGGAGACCCAGGCGGGCACCCGGGTGGCGACGCTGTACCCCCACCTGGCAGCGCTGGCGGGCGATCTGGTCTTCGAGCCGTACGACGAGGCAAGGGCCGAGGGGCTCGACCTGGTGTTCCTCGCCCTGCCCCACGGGGCCAGCCAGGCGCTGGTGCCCGACCTGCGCAAGCGGGCGGGCGCAGTCGTCGACCTCGCCGCCGACTTCCGCCTCCGGGACGCGTCCCTCTACCCGACGTGGTACGGCGAAGCCCACCGCGCGCCCGGTCACCTCGCCGATTTCGCCTACGGCCTCCCTGAGCTCTTTCGGGATGACGTGGTGGGCGCCACCGCCATCGCCGTCCCCGGCTGCTACCCGACGGCGGCCGCCCTCGCCCTGACGCCGTTGGTGCGGGCGGGTGCCATCGAGACCACCGGGGTGATCGTCGACGCCGCCACCGGTGTCTCTGGCGGCGGTCGGGCCCCGAACCCCCGCTTCACCTTCGGTGCCGCCAACGAGGACTTCCGCGCCTACGGCCTCCTCGACCACCGCCACACCCCCGAGATCGAACAGGCCACCGGCGCCTCGGTGCTCTTCACCCCCCACCTCGCCCCGATGAGCCGAGGCATCCTCGCCACCTGCTACGCCCGACCCAGCGGGACCACCTCCACCGAGGAGCTCCTCGCCACCTTGGCTGACGCCTATGCGGGCGAGCCCTTCGTCGTGGTCGACGAGGCTCCTCCCTCCACCAAGGCCACCACCGGCTCGAACTGCGCCCACCTCAGTGCCCGCCACGACGCCCGCACCGGCTGGGTGGTGGTCCTCTGTGCCCTCGACAACCTGGTCAAGGGGGCGTCGGGCCAGGCGGTGCAGTGCGCCAACCTGTCCCTCGGCCTGCCTGAGGCCACCGGTCTGCCCCTGAGCGGGTTCGTGTCGTGAGTGTGACTGCACCATCGGGCTTCGTGGCCGCCGGCGTCGCCTGTGGGATCAAGGCCAGCGGTGACCTTGACCTCGCTCTGGTCGCCACCGCCGACGGCCACCCGGTCCCGGCGGCAGCGGTCTTCACCGCCAACCGGGCGACGGCGGCACCGGTGCAGGTCAGCCGGGCCCACCTCGAGGTTGGCGGCGGACAGGCCTGCGCCGTGGTGCTCAACAGTGGCAACGCCAATGCGGCGACCGGCGAGCCCGGGCGGGAGGACGCCGAGCGGACCTGCGCCCTCGTGGCCGACGAGCTGGGCTGCCGGGCTCACAACGTCCTGGTGTGCTCCACCGGCCTGATCGGCATCCCCCTGCCCATGGAGCCGCTGCTCGCCGGCATCCCCGTGGTGGCCCGCTCGCTGCGCGCCGAGGGCGGGGTTGACGCCGCCGCCGCCATCCTCACCACCGACACCGTCCGCAAGGAGGTCGTCGTCGACGGCGGGGGCTTCACCGTCGGGGGCATGGCCAAGGGCGCGGCGATGCTCGCCCCGGACATGGCCACGATGCTCGCGGTGCTGACCACCGACGCCGCCGCCCCCGAGGAGGGCTTGGTCGAGCTGCTGCGTGCGGCGGTCGACCGGTCCTTCAACGCGCTGTCGATCGACGGGTGCACCTCGACCAACGACACCGTGATCCTCCTCGCCGGCGGGGCCGCCGGCCCGGTCGACCCCGACGCCCTCGCCGCCGCCGTGGCCGAGGCCTGCACCTCGCTCGCCGCGCAGATGGCGGGGGACGCCGAAGGGGCGACGAAGGTGGTCACCATCGAGGTCGTCGGGGCCGCGTCCGACGAGGAGGCCAGTCGCGCCGCCCGCCGGGTGGCCGAGAGCCAGCTCTGCAAGTGCTCCTGGTACGGCGAGGACCCCTATTGGGGGCGCATCCTCAGCGAGGTCGGCTCGGCCGGCGTCGAGTTCGACCCCGACCGGGCGTCTGTGTCGTACGGCGGTGTCACCAGCTGCCGCCGGGGCGTCGCCGCTGCCCACGACGCCAACGCCCTCGCCGCCGTGATGGCCGAGCGGGAGATCACCATCGTCGTCGACCTCGGCCTCGGCGAGGGTCGGGGACGCATCCTCACCAACGACCTCACCCACGCCTACGTCGACGAGAACATGGGGACCTCCTAATGAGCGCGGTGGAGATCAGCGTGGGGGACAAGGCGGCGGTGCTGGCCGAGGCCCTGCCCTACATCCGCCGCTTCTACGGCAAGACCATCGTGGTGAAGTTCGGCGGCAACGCCATGGGCCACGACCTGTCCCTGTTCGCGGAGGACGTCGCCCTCCTGCACTCGGTGGGCATGCGGGTCGTGGTCGTCCACGGGGGCGGACCCCAGATCGGCGAGCTCATGTCGCGCCTGGGCAAGGAGACCACCTTCATCGGGGGCCACCGCGTCACCGACGCCGAGACGCTCGACATCGCCCGGATGGTCCTCGTCGGCAAGGTCAACCGCGACATCGTCCGGGCCATCAACGTGCACGGCTCCCTGGCGGTGGGCCTGTCGGGCGAGGACGCCGGCTTCCTCCGGGCACGGCCCCGGTCGCCCGAGCTGGGCTTCGTGGGCGACATCGAGTCGGTGGCGCCGGCCGTGGTGCAGCGGCTCCTCTCACAGGACCTCGTCCCGGTGGTGGCGACCATCGGCGCCGACGCCGAGGGCCAGTCCTACAACATCAACGCCGACACCGCCGCCGGCGCCATCGCCATCGCCCTGGAGGCCGAGAAGCTCGTGTACCTGACCGACATCGAGGGCATCCGCGCCGACGTCGACGACCAGGCGAGCCTCCTCTCCACCGTCGCCGTCGACGAGCTCGACGCCATGGTCGAGAGCGGTGCCGTGACCACCGGCATGGTCCCCAAGGTGGCGTCGTGCGCTGGCGCCGTGCGCGCCGGGGTCGGCCACGCTCACATCCTCGACGGCCGGGTGCCCCACGTCTTGTTGCTCGAGGTGTTCACCCGGTCGGGCATCGGCACCATGGTGAGCCGGTGAACGCCGAGTCCCACGCCGCCGCCATGAGCGCCTCGGACGACGAGCGCTGCCCCTTCATGCCCACCTACGGCCCTCCCGCGGTGACCTTCGTCCGGGGGAGGGGCACCGAGCTGTGGGACACCGAAGGTCGGCGGTACCTCGACTTCTTGTCCGGCCTGGCGGTCGTGTCGCTCGGCCACGCCCACCCGGCGGTGGCCCAGGCGGTCGCCGAGCAGGCGGCGACGCTGGTCCACGTCTCCAACCTGTACGCCAACGTGGTGGCACCCGACGTCGCCCGGACCCTCGACCGCCTCGTGGGCGGGGGCGGCCAGATCTTCTTCGCCAACTCGGGGGCGGAGGCCAACGAGTGCGCGATCAAGCTGGCGCGCCGCTACGGCGGCCGTGGGCGTCACGTGGTGGTGAGCGCCTACGGGTCGTTCCACGGCCGTACCCTGGCGACGCTCCACGCCACCGGACAGCCCGCCAAGCACGAGGCCTTCCAGCCCCTGCCCGAGGGGTTCCGGCACGTGGCCTGGCACGACCTCGACGCCCTCGAGGCCTCGCTCGACCCCACCGTGGCCGCCGTGCTCCTCGAGTCGGTGCAGGGAGAGGGCGGCGTGCAGCCGGCCGACACCGAGTACTTCGCCGGGGTCCGCCGGCTCTGCGACGAGCGCGGCATCCTCTTCATGGTCGACGAGGTGCAGACGGGCCTGGCGCGCACGGGGGAGTGGTTCGGCTTCCAGCACTTCGACGTCCGGCCCGACGTGGTGACCATCGCCAAGGCCTTGGGCAACGGCGTGCCCATCAGCGCCTGCTGGGCCCGCGCCGAGGTCGCCGCGGCCTTCCGGCCCGGTGACCACGCAACCACCTACGGGGGCGGGCCGCTCGCAACCGCCGCGGCCAGGGCCGTGCTCGCCACCATGGAATCGATCGACGCCCCGGGCCTCGCCCGCCGGCAGGGTGCCCGCTTGACCGACGCGCTGGCCGCCATCCCCGGCGTGACGGCGGTGCGGGGGATGGGGCTCCTCATCGCCGCCGAGCTCGAGGCTGGCGAGGCCCCGGCCGTGGCGGCCGCCGCCCTCGAACGTGGCCTCATCGTCAACGCCGTCACCCCCACCGCCCTGCGCCTGGCGCCGCCCCTCATCGTCACCGACGACGAGATCGACCAGGCCGTGACCATCTTGACCGAGGTCCTCGCATGACCAGGCACCTGCTCGAGGTCGACGACCTGACCCCCGACGAGATCACCTCCGTGCTCGACCTGGCCGAACACGCCGCTCCCCCCCGCGTGCTCGAGGGAAGGGGGGCGGTGCTGTTGTTCGAGAAGCCGTCGCTCCGGACCCGGAGCGCCACCGAGATGGCGGTCGTGCAGCTCGGCGGGCACCCCGTCTCGCTGCGGGACGAGGAGGTCGGCCTCGACGTGCGGGAGACCGCGGAGGACATCGCCCGGGTCCTCGCCGGCCACCACGCGGTGATCGCGGCGCGCGTCTTCGAGCACGCCAAGCTCGAGCGCATGGCCGCGGTGAGCCCGGTGCCGGTCGTGAACCTCCTCTCCGACCTCGCCCACCCCATGCAGGCCCTCGCCGACCTGCTCACCATCCGCCAGCACTTCGGTGACCTCGCCGGCCGGGTGATCGCCTACGTCGGCGACGGGAACAACGTGGCCCGCTCGCTGGCCATCGCCAGCGCCATGGTGGGCGCCGAGGTCCGCTTGGGCTGCCCGAGCGGGTACCAGTGCCCTGAGGTCGACCTCGACCGCGTGCGCTCCCTCGGCGGGTCGGTGGTGGTGGCCGAGCGCCCGGAGGACGCCGTCGAGGGCGCCGACGTGGTCTACACCGACGTCTGGGCATCGATGGGCCAGGAGGCGGAGGCCGCTACCCGCCGGCGCGCCTTCGAGGGCTTCACCGTCGACGACCGCCTCATGGCCGCGGCCTCGCCGACCGGCATCTTCTTGCACTGCCTTCCCGCCCACCGCGGCGAAGAGGTGTCGGCCGAGGTCCTCGAAGGAGGCAGGAGCATGGTGTGGCGCCAGGCCGAGAACCGGATGCACGCGGCACGAGGGCTCCTCGCCCACCTCCTCGCCGGGGGTGAGCGATGAGCGAGCCGACCGCACCCCTCGGCAAGACGCAGCGCCAGCACCGCATCACCCGGCTCCTCGAGAACCGGGCCGTCACCAGCCAGTCCCAGCTCGTCGAGCTGCTGGCGGGCGACGGCGTGGTGGCCACACAGGCCACGGTCTCGCGCGACCTCGACGAGCTGGGAGCCGTGAAGGTCCGGGTGCCGGGTGGCGAGACGGTCTACGCCATCCCCGAGCTCCCGAAGGACCAGATCGCCCCGGAGGACCACCTCCGCCGGGTGTTCTCCGACTGGGTGGTCGAGGTCGGCTCGTCTGGCAACCTGGTGGTGCTGCGCACCCCGCCGGGCTCGGCCCACGTGGTGGGCTCGGCCCTCGACCGCTCGGCCCTCCCGGAGCTGCTCGGCACCGTCGCCGGCGACGACACGTTGCTGCTCGTCGTCGCCGAGGACGCCACCGGCGCCGAAGTGGCCGACAGGCTCCGAGGCCTCGCCGGCCTCTGACCCGTTCGATCGATCGAGCAGCGGGCGACCCCGACACACTCCCGACACATCCCCGACGACCCCCCAGAGCACAGGAGATCGAACGATGGCGAAGCGAGCGGTGCTGGCCTACAGCGGTGGCCTCGACACGTCCGTGGCCGTGAAGTGGATGCAGGAGGAGCTCGGCACCGAGGTGATCGCCGTGGCTGCCGACGTCGGCCAGGGTGGCGACTTCGAGGAGATCCGTCAGCGGGCGCTCGCTGCCGGGGCGGTGGAGGCCATCGTGGTCGACTGTCGGCGTGAGTTCGCCGAGGAGTACGTCGTGCCGGCCTTGCGGGCCAACGCCAAGTACGAGGGCAAGTACCCCTTGGTGTCGTCGCTCTCGCGGCCGATCATCGTCAAGCACATGGTGGCGGCCGCCCGCGAGCATGGCGCCAACGCCATCGCCCACGGCTGCACGGGCAAGGGCAACGACCAGGTGCGCTTCGAGGTGTCCACCGCCGCGCTGGCGCCCGACCTCGAGGTGCTGGCGCCGGTGCGGGGCTGGGGCCTCACCCGCGAGGAGTCGATCGAGTACGCCCAGCGCCACGAGATCCCGATCACGGTGACCAAGAAGAGCCCGTACTCGATCGACCAGAACCTGTGGGGCCGCACCATCGAGTGCGGGATCCTGGAGGACCCCTGGGAGTCACCGCCGGAGGAGGTCTACGACATCACCACGCCCACCGCCACCGAGGCACGCGACCTCGTGATCGGCTTCGAGCAGGGTGTGCCGGTCAGCCTCGACGGCCGCTCGCTGGCGCTGCACGATCTCATCGACGAGGTCACCCGGGTGGTCGGCTCCTACGGCTGGGGTCGGATCGACATGGTGGAGAACCGCCGGGTCGGCATCAAGAGCCGTGAGATCTACGAGTGCCCCGGCTCGCTGGCGCTGCTGATGGCACACGCCGACCTCGAGGACCTCACCCTCGAGCGCGACCTGGCCCACGAGAAGGCCCGCCTGGAGCCCCGTTACGCGGACCTGGTCTACGACGGCCTGTGGTTCTCGCCCCTGAAGCAGGCCCTCGACGCCTTCGTCGAGGAGAGCCAGCGCCACGTCACCGGTGAGGTGCGCCTGCGCTGCGAGGTCCCGGGCCGCTGCATCGTGGCCGGCCGCCGCAGCCCCGTCGGTCTGTACGACTACGACCTCGCCACCTACGAGGCCGCCGACAGCTTCCGCCATGAAGATGCTGAGGGCTTCGTGCGCCTCTGGGGCCTCGGCGTCAAGACCTGGGCTGCCCGGCAGGGCGTCGGCACGGCCCCGGTCCCACCGACCACATGACCCTCTGGCACGGCCGCTTCGACGGTGGCCCGGCGGAGGAGCTCCTCGCCTACACGGTGAGCCTCCACTACGACCGTCGTCTGGCGGCCGACGACATCGCCGGCTCCCGGGCCCACGTCCGGGGGTTGGTACGTGCCGGGATCCTCGACGGCGACGAGGCATCGTCGGTCCTCGCCGCCCTCGACACCGTCGAGGCCGAGCTGGCCGACGGGTCGTTCGCCTTCGGGGCCGGCGACGAGGACATCCACACCGCGGTCGAACGTCGGGTCACCGAGATCGCCGGTCCTGCGGGCGCAAAGCTCCACACGGGCCGGAGCCGCAACGACCAGGTCGCCACCGACCTGCGGCTGTGGTGCAAGCGGGAGCTGGTCGTCGTGGCCGAGCGCATCGTCGGCCTCCAGCAGGTGCTGCTCGACCGGGCCGAGGAGGCGGGTGACGCCTACCTCCCCGGCTACACCCACCTGCAGCGGGCCCAGCCCGTCCTGCTGGCCCACCACCTCCTGGCCCACGCCTGGGCGCTCGGCCGTGACCTCGACCGCCTGCTCGACACGCGTCGCCGCCTCGATGTCTCGCCCCTCGGCGCCGGCGCCCTGGCGGGCTCGTCGTTGGCGCTCGACCCCGACGGCACCGCCGCCGACCTCGGCTTCGCCTCCCGCTTCGAGAACAGCCTCGACGCCGTGAGCGACCGCGACTTCGTGGCGGAGGCGCTGTTCGACCTCGCGCTCATCGGTGTGCACCTCTCCCGCATCGGTGAGGAGGTCGTGCTCTGGTCGAGCGACGAGTTCGGCTTCCTCGGCCTCGACGACGCGTGGTCCACCGGGTCGTCGATGCTCCCGCAGAAGAAGAACCCCGACATCGCCGAGCTGGCTCGGGGGAAGGCGGGTCGTCTGATCGGGCACCTCACGGGGGTGCTCTCCACCCTCAAGGGCCTTCCGCTGGCCTACAACCGCGACCTCCAGGAGGACAAGGAACCCCTCTTCGACGCCGTCGAGCAGGTGGCGCTGGCCCTCGGTGCCATGGCCGGCCTCCTGGCCTCCTCCACCTTCCACACCGACGTCATGGCTGCTGCCGCCGACAGCCCCGGCGCCGCCGCGGTCGACCTGGCCGAGCACCTGGTGGCCGGTGGGACGCCCTTCCGCGACGCCCACGCCATCGTCGGGGCCCTCGTCCGCCGCTCGCTCGGCGGAGAGGGTTCCTTCGCGGACCTGGTGGCTGCCAGCCCCGAGCTCGGCCCGGAGGCGGCCGCCCTCCTCGTCCCCGGGGTCGCCGTCACACGGCGCACCACCCCCGGTGGGGCCGGGCCTGTGCCCGTCGCCGTCCAGCTCGGCCGCTTCCGGGACCACCTCACGGCAGAGCGCGAGCAGCTGGCGGCGCTGCGATGACCTACCGCCATCGGATCCTGGTCCGCTACGGCGAGGTCGACATGCAGCGGGTGGTCTTCAACGCCCACTACCTCGCCTACTGCGACGATGCTGTGGAGACCTGGCTGCGGACCATCGAGCTCGATCCGTCAGCCCACCAGTGGGACTTCATGCTGAAGCGGGCCGTCCTCGAGTGGGACGGCCCCGCAACGGTGGGTGACGAGATCGTGATCGACGTCGCCGTGGCGCGGTGGGGGTCGAGCAGCTTCGACGTGGGCTTCACCGGCTCGGTGGGCGAGCGGAGGGTGTTCACCGCCACCATCACCTACGTGAGCGTGGAGCCCGGGGCCAACACCCCCAAGGTGACCCCCGGGGGGGTCCGGTCCGCCCTCTCGGCGTGACCCCCGGCGCGACCCTCGCCGCGTTGCGCCCGACCTCCTCGGCACGGTGTTGCTAGGGCTCCTCGCCGTCCTCATTCTCTTCGGCTTCCTCGGCTTCCTCGGCCTCCTCGGGCGGAGGGTCCGGTGGCGGTGGGTTCACCGAGATGGCGACCCGGGAGCCCCGCGGGAAGGTGGTGCCTGCCGCGGGGGACTGCCGCCAGACCATGCCGGCGCGTGCCTCGCTCCCGGGTGAGGGCGGCTCTTGCTCACGGGTGAGGGCGATCTCGAAGCCGAGCCACTGCAGGCGGTGGATGGCCTCGGCCTCCTCGAGCCCGAAGACGTCGGGGACCGTGACCGCGACCTCGCCGTTGGACACGTCGATCACGACGGTGCTGCCACCCTCGGCTCGGTCGCCCCCGCGCGGCACCTGGGCGGCGACGTAGCCGGGCGGGTAGTCATTGTTCGGCACCTCCCGGGTCTGGACCACGAAGCCGGCACGGGTGAGGGCGGCCACGGCGTCCTCGAAGGGCATGCCCACCACGTCGCGCACCGTGGGCAGCTCCCGGCCCGGGTTGACGGCTTCGGTCTCCTCGCTGAGGTCGGGCTGCGGGCGGTTCGGCACGGCGAAGTGCGTGATGGGCACGTCGGCAAGGGCAGCGGATGTGTAGAGCTGCCAGATCTGGGCCGGCCACGAGCCACCCGTCACCCGGATCGGCGTCACCGGGGGGACCATGGGCACGCGGCCGTTGGGGAAGCCCACCCAGACGGCGGTGGCGAGGTCGGGCGTGTGGCCGACGAACCAGGCGTCGGTGTGGTCCTGGCCGGTGCCGGTCTTGCCCGCCACCGGTCGCCCGATGCGGGCGTTGACCCCCGTGCCCCGCTCGACGACCTCCTGCAGGACGTCGTTCACCTCGTCGGCGATGTACTGCTCGATCACCCGGGTCTGTCGGTGCTGGTGCTGGTAGAGCACGGTGCCGTCGCTGCGGACCACCTTGGTCACGAAGGCCGGCGGGATCCGCAGCCCCCGGTTGGCGAAGGTGGCGTAGGCGGCGGCCATGTCGATCGGGTGGATGTCATTGGTGCCGAGCACGGCTGACGGGTAGGCGGAGAGGGGGGACGACACGCCGAGCCGGGCGGCCATGGCGACGGCATCGGCGGGGCCCACCTCCTGGATGAGCTGGGCGTAGACGGTGTTGTAGGACTGCACCGTCGACTCGCGCAGCGTCGACCGGCCACCTCCGCTGCCCTCGTAGTTCCGAACCCGCCACACGTCGTTGGTGAGCGGGATGTCGATGCTGCTGGGCGACCGGTAGACGGTGTCGAGCTCGATGCCCTCCTCCAGGGCGGCGGCGAGGACCAGCGGCTTGAAGGACGAGCCGGCGGGCCGACCCGGGCCGCCCGTGGTGAGGTCGAGCTTGGCCTGCTCGCCTCCGCCGAAGAAGTCGCGACCGCCGACGAGGGCACGGACGAAGCCGGTGGGGGCCTCGATCGAGACGAGGGCCGCCTCGGGGCCGGGCTCGGGGGGACGCACCCGGCCCACCGCCTCCTCGGCGGCGGCCTGCATCGTCGGGTCGAGCGTGGTGGTGATGCGCAGGCCGCCGGTGAAGAGCAGCGAGCGGCGCTCGCCCGGCGTCTCCCCGAACCGGGGGTCGTCCAGGACGAAGCGCTTCACCTGCTCGACGAAGTGGGGGGCGTCGTAGCGGTCCTCCGCCCGTCGGGTGGCCAGCTCGAGGGGGCTGGCGAGGGCAGCGGTCGCCTCGGACTCGGAGATGAGGTCGAGGCTGCGCATGCGACGGACCACGTTGTCGCGCCGGCGCACGGCGGCGTCGGCGTTGTCGTGCGGGTCGAAGGCGCTGGGCGCCCGGATCAGGCCTGCGAGCGTGGCGCTCTGGGCCAGCTCGAGCTCGGCGGCGGGGACCCCGAAGTACTCCATGGCCGCGGCCTGGATCCCGTAGGCGCCGTTCCCGAAGTAGATGGTGTTCAGGTAGAGCTCGAGGATCCGCTCCTTGGTGTACTTCCGCTCGAGCTGGATGGCCAGCAGCGCCTCCTCGACCTTGCGGTTGATGGTCTGGGTGGAGTCGAGGATGGTGTTCTTGACGTACTGCTGGGTGATGGTCGAGCCACCTTCGACGATCTGGCCCTCGGCGGTGTTGGCGGCTGCGGCCCGCAGCACAGCCCGGACATCGACCCCGTTGTGCTGCCAGAAGCGGGCGTCCTCCACCGCCAGCACGGCGTCGGGGACGTGGGAGGGGAGCTCGGTGAGGCGGATGTTCTCGCGGTTCTCCTCCGCCCGCAGGGTGGTGATGAGGCTGCCGTCGGCGGCGTGGATCCGGGTCGACTGCGCCAGCCGGGGCTCGGCGATGGTGAGCTCGGCGGGGGTGTAGGAGCAAGCGCCGGAGAGGAGGGCGACCACCACGACCAGGGTCGCGAGGAGTCTGGGAGGGGGGCGGCGCACGGGCCCATTGTCGCCGCCAGCGGCGACCAGTACGTGGCATGGCGGGCGCATCAGGTTGGACCCGTCGGCCGGAGGGGGCGACGATGAAGCCGATGGACGTGCTCTCCGACCTCGACGCCCGCGGGCTGATCCACGACACGACCGACCGCGAGGCGCTCGCCACGCGGTTCGAGGCGGGCCCGGTGCGCTTCTACTGGGGGTGCGACCCCACCGCCGACAGCCTCCACATCGGCAACCTCGTCGGCGTGCTGGCGGTCCGCCGCCTGCAGCTCGCCGGCCATCGCCCGATCGTCCTCGCCGGGGGGGCCACGGGGATGATCGGCGACCCGAGCGGCCGGTCCGAGGAGCGCAACCTCCTCGACGACGAGACGCTCGCCCGGAACCTGGCCGGAATCAAGGCCCAGCTCGGGGCCATGATCAGCTTCGACGGACCGGCGGCGGCGGTGATGGTCGACAACGCCACCTGGACGGCCGATCTGACGCTCCTCGAGTTCCTCCGCGACGTCGGCAAGCACGTCACGGTCAACCAGATGGTCGCCAAGGAGTCGGTCCGTAGCCGGTTGGCGGGCGAGGAAGGCATCTCCTACACCGAGTTCACCTACATGCTCCTCCAGGCCCACGACTACGCCTGGCTCCACGCCAACGAATCGTGCGAGCTGCAGGTGGGTGGGTCGGACCAGTGGGGCAACATCACCGCCGGGATCGACCTCGTCCGGCGTCGCTCCGGAGGCCACGTCCACGGCCTGACCTGGCCACTGCTCGTCCGCTCCGACGGGCAGAAGTTCGGCAAGAGCCAGGCCGGCAACATCTGGCTGGGTGCGGAGCGCACCAGCCGCTACGCCTTCTACCAGTACTGGGTGCAGGTCCCCGACGACGACGTGCGCCGCTTCCTCCTCCAGCTGACGCTGCTGCCCGTCGACGAGTGCGAGGCGGTGGCCGACGCCCATCTGGGGGCACCGCAGGAGCGGACCGGTCAGCGACGCCTGGCCCGGGAGGTCACCGCGCTCGTCCACGGGGATGAGGCTGCCGCCGCTGCCGAGGCGGCGAGCGCCGTCCTCTTCGGGGGCGACCCCGTCGAAGCTCCCCTCGGCGCCTTCGAGCTGCTCGTCGAGGAGCTCGATGCCACCTCGATCGACCGGGGGCGCCTGGCCGAGGGCATCGACATCGTCAGCCTCTTCGTCGAGTCCGGCCTGGCGTCGTCCCGGGGTGACGCCCGGCGCAACCTGGCGGGTGCCTACGTCAACGGCGCCCGGGTTGACGGCGAGGAGGCCGTGGTCACCACCGCCGAGCTGCTCCACGACCGCTGGGTGCTCCTGCGCAAGGGCAAGCGCACCTACCACCTCCTCGTCGCGACGGCGTAGCCAGGGGCGCGGAACCCGCTTTGGAGCTCGAGGAGAAGTCGGTAGAGTGGCGCTCCGCCCCGCACGCGCCTCGGCAACGAGGAGCAGGGGCAAGGGCATCGGCCCTGAAGTTGACAGCAACGGCGGAGTCGATATGATGGCTCTCCGCCCCCGGAGCGCTCCGAGCATCAAGCGAGGAGCAAGCAGCGTCGGCACGTCCGATGCTCCAAGGCCCGGGACGCAAGGTACGAACGCTCCCACGGGAGAGGTGTGCCGACGAGGACTCGCTCCTTGAAAACAGAACAGAGGAAGGTTCAAAAGCGAGTGCGGGCGTCCGCACGACGAGCTTCGGTTCGACGTGTCGACGTTCATTCAAAGCAATTCCGCATTTGGATACGGACAACAATCCATATCTTGATGCCAGTCGGTGACGGTCTCGCCAGACCCGAACCGGCTCTCCACGATCGAAGCAGCACGACCGGCTACGGCTGGGAAGGCTGTGAGAGATCTTGACGGAGAGTTTGATCCTGGCTCAGGACGAACGCTGGCGGCGTGCCTAACACATGCAAGTCGAGCGAGGTCCAACCAGTGGCAACACTGGGGAAGACCTAGCGGCGAACGGGTGAGTAACACGTGAAGAACCTGCCCCGAAGACTGGGATAACTCTCCGAAAGGAGAGCTAATACCGGATACCCCCACCGGATCGCATGATCTGGTGAGGAAATGGATTCCGCTTCGGGAGGGCTTCGCGGCCTATCAGCTAGTTGGTGAGGTAACGGCTCACCAAGGCATCGACGGGTAGCTGGTCTGAGAGGACGATCAGCCACACTGGGACTGAGACACGGCCCAGACTCCTACGGGAGGCAGCAGTGGGGAATCTTGCGCAATGGGCGAAAGCCTGACGCAGCAACGCCGCGTGGGGGATGAAGGCTTTCGGGTTGTAAACCCCTTTCAGCAGGG